>JAEZOG010000137.1 GCA_023414155.1 Cyanobacteria bacterium OH_CFB_184
GATATAACAGGCTTGTTCCAGATTGATGCCTCGAGTGGATTATGACCGCCTGTATTAGAAAAACTTCCGCCGATAAACGCCAGATAAGATACTGAAAAGAGTTTTGATAATTCGCCCATTGTATCTAGCATTATGATTTCATTCTTATCAAATTTATCGTTTTTGCTTCTTTTTCCATAAGAATAATTTGTTGATTTTATCAAAGCTTCAACCTGCTCATATCGTTGGGGGTGCCTTGGTGCGAGCAACAACTTTATATCTTGATGTTTTTCTTTTAGAGATTTAAATACATTTAAGACTATTTCATCCTCGCCTGAATGAGTACTGGCAGCAACGATAAGTCTGTTATTATTAATTGACAATGATTGAGCTAATTTTTCTATTTCTTCACCTGTTAATGAAGGCTCAATATCAAATTTTAAGTTGCCCATAACTTTTGTTCTAGAAGGGTCTGCACCGATATCAATAATCCTCTTTGCATCATCTTCAGACTGCATCAATATAAGCTCGTAATTTGATAATATTCTTTTAAAGATTAATTTGAATTTCTTATAGCCTTTATAAGAATTAGGCGATATTCTGCCATTAACTATGTATACTTTAATATTTTTAGCTTTAGCAATACTGACAAAAGCAGGCCAGATTTCAGTTTCCGCAATAATGACTTTTGAAGGTTTGTACACATTAAAAAACGAAATAACACTAAAAAAGAAATCATAAGGAAAATAAGTAATCTTATCGACATAATCTATAAGTGTCTTATTTGCTACTTCTTGCCCTGTTCTTGTTGTTGTTGTCAAAATTATATTAATTTCAGGATGAGCAACACGTGTTTTTTTAACTAATTCTGCGATAGCGTTTACTTCTCCAACAGAAACAGCATGGAAAACTATAGTTTCTTTATTTTTAAATTCAGATTTCTTATAAAAACCAATTTTTTCATAAAAACCAGCTCTAAATTTTGGTTGGACAACAAAAGCAACTATGATTACAGGCAAAAGTAACAGTGCAAATATTGGTGCTATTATGTAGTACAAAAAAAACATTTTAATCCTGCTTGTTTAATCCACAACACTTTTTGTATTTTTTTCCGCTACCACAAGGGCACAAATCATTTCTACCTACCTTGTCATGAGTGATTGGCTGATTTGTTGCTTCTTCATCATAGTGGAAACTTTCAGCTGCTTTTGATAACTCTGTTTCAATAACATCTTCATCACGTTGATTTATGATTTGAACGCCAAACTTAGTTCTAAATAAGTGTCTAACTGTTTCGCTTTGGATCTCATACATCATATTATTGAAAAGCTCAAACGCTTCTTTTTTATACTCGATAAGCGGATCTTTTTGACCGTATGCTCTAAGGCCAATCCCTTCTCTTAGCATATCGATATTATGCAAGTGATCAATCCACTTGTTATCAATAACTCTTAGAAGAACATCTCTTTCGATATTTCTCATAACATTATTATTCTCAAAAGGCTTTTGAGGAATGCTATTTTCTTCATATTGAGCTACAACTTGATTATAAAATTCAATTGTTTTTGTCTCATGCTCTTTGTATGCTTCGATAGCAAAGTCTTTTATTTTCTGGTAAATATTGTCAAATCTAAGACCTTGAATATCCTTAACTTCTATATGACTTAATTGAGGAATCATTGAGTGAATTTCTCTGACTAGACCTTGCAAGTCTTCATAGATATATTCTTCAGGGTTCATATCAGGTGTGATATAACTTTTGAGGATTCTATCTATTTCTTTTTCAGTCATATAATGAATATCAGCTGAAAGGTTTTCACCTTTTAATACTTTCTTTCTTTGAGAATAGAATTTTTCACGCTGAATATTCATAACATCATCATATTCAAGTACGTGCTTTCTTATGTCAAAGTGATAAGTTTCAACTTTTTTCTGAGAGCTTTGTATTTGTCTTGTGATCAATGGTGATTCAATAGCCATAGTTTCATCAACATTCAATGACTCCATGAGGTTGAATACATGCTGACCGCCAAATATTCTCATCAAGTTATCTTCTAATGATAAAAAGAATCTTGTTGAACCAGGGTCACCTTGTCTACCCGCTCTACCTCTAAGTTGATTATCAATCCTTCTTGATTCGTGGCGTTCTGTACCGATAACATGCAAACCACCTGCTTCAACGACTTTATTGTGTTCAAGTTCCGTGATTCTTCTTGCTTCAGCTAGAGCCATTTCTTTTTTATCTTCGTAGTTCGGAGTTGTTTCAGGATTGTATCCTTTTTCTTCTAAAAATTCTTTTGCTAAATATTCAGGGTTACCGCCTAAAAGAATGTCAGTACCACGACCAGCCATATTTGTAGCTATAGTTACTGCTCCAGCTCTACCGGCTTGCGCAATGATATAAGCTTCTTTTTCGTGGTGTTTTGCGTTTAATATGTGGTGTTTTACACCTTTCTTTTTAAGAATAGATGCGATAAATTCTGATTTCTCGATACTTATAGTACCGACCAATACAGGTCTTTCTTTTTTATGCATTTCTATGATTTCATCAACTACAGAAAGATATTTTTGTCTCTCTGTTTTATAGATGACATCTGGCATGTCGTTTCTTATATCTTTTTTATTTGTAGGAATACTTGTAACTTCAAGAGCATATATTTTTCCAAACTCTGCTTCTTCTGTCATCGCAGTACCTGTCATACCAGAAAGTTTCGGGTAAAGTCTAAATAAGTTTTGGAAGGTTATACTTGCAAGAGTTTGTGTTTCGTCTTGGATTTTGACGTTTTCTTTTGCTTCAACTGCTTGATGAAGGCCGTCAGACCAGCGTCTACCATCCATTAATCTACCGGTGAATTCATCTACAATAACTACTTCACCATTTTTTATTACATAATCTGTATCAAGCGCGAACAATTCTTTTGCTTTTAAAGCTTGCAATAGATGGTGTGCATATTGGTTTGATACATCGAATAAATCTTCTATTTGAAGTATTTCTTGTGCTTTATCAATACCTTCTTCAGTTAAAATTATATTTTTATTTTTTTCATCGATTTCATAGTCTGAATCTTTTGCAAGTTGAGGAGCTATCTTAGCCATTGTTCTATAAAGCTCTGCTGATTTTTCAAGTCTTCCACTTATAATCAAAGGGGTTCTAGCTTCATCGATCAAAATACTATCAACTTCATCTATAATTGCATAGAAATATGGTCTTTGTACTTGTTGTTCCAAGCTTCCAGCCATATTATCTCTTAAATAATCGAAACCAAATTCGTTGTTTGTACCGTAAGTGATATCACAATCATATGCTGCTTTTTTCTTTTCATGATCAAAATCATTTCTATCAGAAAGAACAACCCCAACAGTAAGTCCTAAGAACTTAAAGATGCGTCCCATCCACTCACTGTCTCTTTTTGCCAGATAATCATTTACTGTAACAATATGAACGCCTTTACCGGTAAGAGCATTCAAGTACGCTGGAAGTGTAGCAACCAGGGTTTTACCCTCACCTGTTCTCATCTCAGCGATATGACCTTCGTGTAAGAATATTCCACCAATTAACTGAACGTCGAAATGGCGCATATTAAGAACTCTTTTACCAGCTTCACGGACTGTAGCAAACGCTTCAGGTAATAGTTTATCTAACGCTTCTTTTTCTAAAGCTTTATCTTTTTCAGGATTATCAGATTTTGGCCTATTGGCTAAAAACTCTTTAAATTCAATAGTTTTGGCTTTTAGTTGTTCATCACTAAGTGATGCAAATTCTGGTTCTATCGAATTTATATGGTCAACAACCGGCAGTACCTTCTTTACTTTTCTTTCATTTGGGTTGCCGAGTAATTTTAATAAAAGATCAATCATTATTTAAACTATCCCCTGTCTAAACATCATATTTATATTTATGAGAGAATTTTATCATATAAATAATTTTTATAAAGGTTAAAAGTTGACCAAAAGAACATAAATTTAGGATAATTATTAAAAAATAAACAAAAGAAAGTGAGATTATATGCAATCAATTAGTTTATCAAAAATCATAGAATTTCTTAGTACGCTAAGTATACAAGGATTTCTTAGCTCAAAGTTATTTATAGTGATTGTGTCCGTATTACTGTTATGTATTATTCTCAAACTATCACATGTGATGGTTAAAAAATTCACAAAAAATATTATCGCTTCAACCGATAACACAGAAAGAATAAAAGAAATCAACACTATATCTCACATCGTAAAATCTGCGCTTGATACAATAATTGCTCTTGTCATCATAATGACAATGCTCACAAAATTAGGGATTGATATTAGACCGATTTTAACAGCAGCAGGAGTCATGGGTGTTGCTGTAGGTTTTGGTGCTAAAAGGTTCGTAGAAGACATAATCACAGGGCTTATAATCCTGCTTGAAGGTCAAATTAGAGTTGGTGATGTTGTTGAGATCGGGGATAAAACTGGTACTGTAGAAAAAATCGATTTAAAAATGGTAGTTTTAAGAGACCTGCACGGTAGAGTTCACTACATCAGAAACGGTATGATTGATATAGTTACAAACCTAACTCGTGACTTTTCTTATTACGTTCTAGAACTAGGTATTTCTTATAACGAAAATGTAGATAGAGTTTTAGACACCTTAAAAGATATTTTCAACAACGAGCTTATGACAAACCCAAAAATGTCAGAAAATGTACTTGGAGATATCGAAATACTAGGACTGGATTCATTCTCTGATTCATCAGTTGTTGTCAAAGTCAGAATAAAAACTAGACCAATGCATCAATGGCTTATCGGAAGAGAATTCAATAGATTAATCAAGAACAAGTTTGATGAACTAAAAATCGAAATTCCATTCTTGCAAACAAAACTGCATATCGTAAAAAAAGAAGATTAGATAAATAATTTGAAAACGAAATCTAACATTTTAATAGATAAAAAAGAGACAGTTTAAAACTGTCTCTTTTAATTATTTTTTGTTAGTTTGTTTATTCTTCAGCTGCTCCAGCTAGATTTAGAACAACTTTTCCGGCTAATTCTTTAATATTTGTATGTCCATCTTTATCAGCATCTGCTGCAGCTGCAAGACCTGCTGAACCGCCTGCAGCGTAAGTTAATGCGCGTTTTACACCATTAACTGCTTTTGCTTCAGGCAAAGCATCTGCTTCAATACCATTTGATGCGAATTTTTTACCAAAATCCATTACTTTGTCAGCACCATCTTTTATAAATTTTTGAACTTTTTTCTCTGTGTTAAG
>JAEZOG010000018.1 GCA_023414155.1 Cyanobacteria bacterium OH_CFB_184
GTGGTTGCCACGCTGTATACTCATCAGCTGATGAAATGGAAGTCTTAACAAGACAAGCATAAGAGTTCGAATAAACTAAAACTAAAAAAGCACCTGTTAAATGGTGCTTTTTGTTTTTAATAAATCATTAATTGTAGTGCGATTATCTCTGGCAATATCCGTAGGAATAACATCTTCGCCATCTTCAACAATAATTTTTGGAGTAAGCTCTCTTAACAGCAACATTTTATTTATGTCCTTGCTTAAAGAAGCAAAGTTGATTCCAAGCAGATTTTCATCTTCATTATGTCTTTGTTCAACAAATGAAATAATCATATCAAGAATATCCATTAACATAGTTCTGTTAATATGGGCAAAATCATAGTCTTCAAACACTTCCATCAAATAAGGGTAAGTATCTTTAGCGCCGTATGAGTTGATTTTTGCCAACTTAGCTTTTAAACCATCATCTTTAACATTTGATTCATTTATTTTTTTATAATAGCTGGCATATCTTGATAAATGCTTAACTATATCATCTTTAGTTTTTAATTTTGACATCTTGATAAAGAAAATCTCAAAATCAGAATATAAGTCTTCAGGCTTGGTAATTGCGCCATTATTCTGGATTGTAAGATAATCAATAATAAAGTTTTCTGTTAATGAGCCCAAATTTTTCTCTAAAGTCAACCAATATGTATTAAAAATATGACTCATTTTAGAGTTTTTTAGTTCTTTAAATATATAATTTCTGATCAAATCAACCTGTAGAAAAGATTGATTCATGCTGTAATATATATCTTCTTCATCAAGAGTTTGATTATCAACTACCATATTTGTAATTTTTATTTTAAGAATGTTATTTAACACCTCAAGCAAAGGCAGGTTTTTTTCACTTAATTTTGAAACAAAAAACTCATAATTTTTGATAAAATTTTGGTTATGTAGCAAATCTCTATCAATAGTATTTTTTACAATGTTCTCAATGTCATTTTTATCATTATTATTGACTTTCAATTTAAATATTTCTTCATCACCCATAAAAGTAACTAAAAAATTCGATGGATGATGCTTAGATGCGAGTTTAACTTTTGTTGTATTTAGAACTGCCTGAACAAAAAGCAAAATAGTCATCAATCTTTGATAGCCGTCAATAAGGATAAAGTTTTTCGAATTACCACACCTTTGATATGTGATCATACCCATATCAATATTTTTTTGAGCATCATCAAATGCCCTTGATATAAGGTTATCGCACATATCCACATCCCAAGTATATCCTCTGTGATATGGACCGACATAAAGCGAATTCATTTTATTTATAAATTCAAATAATGTTCTAATACTACTCATAGTTTAATTTTAAATCATCCTTCAAATAAAGACAAAATATTAAGAAGGCTTAAAATTGGCATGTCTTATCAGTATAAAAACCCCTAAAGATAATTTTTGCAAATAAATCCTTTGTAAAAGTTGACCATTGTCTCTGAAGAATTTAAAATTATAAATAGAGAATGAGAAAGTTGAAGCTGTCTTGAAAAGATTATTTTTAGTGTTAATGATTATTTTATCTGCCAATAATTCTGTGTTTGCTGACGAAAGTATAATATACAGCAATTCGCAAAGCCAAATAACCAAGCCGCAAAGTACAACTCCGATTATACTTCCAAAACAATCAGAGGAAGTAACTTTGAGCGTAGGCAAAAACGGAATAACAGACAATAGATACAAAAATGGTAACACCGTTGAAGTAAGCAGAGATTCTGATTCATCAATTGAAGGCAGATACGAACCGCTGGTTAGATTTACAAATCCTTTTCTTGATATAATAAACGCTTTTATTAAATATTAAAAAAAGCCGCTAATAGCGGCGGTGATTCATGAAGGAATTTAGTCTAAGTTAATGTAGGGCTCAAAATTAACGATATTATCATCACAGATTAATAAAGAATCTTTGTGTTCAACAGAATCTCGTGGATGAGTCGGTACTACTTTTACATCATTCAACCTAATCATAAAATCTTCTGCAAAATCCTGATCTAAACATCCATACGCACAAAATGTCTTAGTACAAACTTTAACCTTATTTGTGCAAGCTTTTGTTAATGCTTCTCTTATAAGCTTATCTTTCATTATTTCTCCTAAACGTATTTTACAATTGCAAACTCTTATGCAATTTACTGTCAAATTAATGCTATTTCATTACCTTTACAGGCTAATTAATTCTTAGTTATAAATAAGCATTTTTGACAATGAAACATTGCTAATAATCTTCTAAAATCACAATAACTAAAAATATGGAGAAGCTATGCCTATAAATTCTGTCCAATCATTTTTTAAGCTATTTCTGGCGGAAGGAATCGTTATATTCCTAATAGGATTACTGATTATACTATTGCCTCAGTTTACAACCTTGGTATTAGCCTTATTGCTGAGTTTTGGGCTTATAGTTATTGGAATTTACAGATTTATAAATGCAATAATAATGAGAAAAAGCACAAGACATGCAGCTCTTACGGCATTGACATCTTTAATCGTGATGGCGATAGGCTTATATTTGTGTTTTAATCCCTTCTTCAATGTTCTTATATTGACTCTTGGTA
>JAEZOG010000020.1 GCA_023414155.1 Cyanobacteria bacterium OH_CFB_184
CATTTATATAGTCTAGGTTTGCTTTTAAAGATTCTAACTGGGGTTCTGTTGTAGATGGGTCAATTTCCATCAAAGTTTGACCTTTTTTGACATAGTCGCCTTCTTTAACTAGTATTTTCTTTATTACGCCTGTTTCTAAAGGTTGAATTACTTTAATCTCTCCTTCTGGAATGACCCTTCCTCTTGCTGAAACTACAACATCAGCTTTTCCTAAAAACATCCACAGAGAAGTAAAAAGGATAAGCGCCATTAATATCCAAAACATTGACCTTCCAAGCGGATTGATCGGCTCGTTTTCGATCTCTGTTATTATAGGCAAAAATTCGTGACTGTCGTCATTTTCTTTAAATAAATCTTTTAGTTTATTTTTAATTTTGGTGAAATCTATCATCTCAAATCCCCTTGCATCAAATTAAGGTTATAATAATAGCCCTGTTTAGAAATCAATTCATCGTGGGTACCGATTTCTATAATTCGGCCTTTATCGATAGCGATAATCAAATCACAGTTTTGAACTGTGGATAACCTGTGTGCTATTACAAAAACTGTCCTATTTTTCTTTATCAGCTCCATATTTTTCATAATTATTTTTTCTGACTCATAATCAAGAGCTGACGTGGCTTCGTCGAAAATAATAATTCTTGGGTTTGTTATTAACGCCCTAGCGATTGCTATTCTTTGTTTTTGACCGCCTGATAAAGTTGAACCCCTCTCACCAACCAAAGTATCATAGCCCTCTGGCATTTCTGTTATAAACTGATGAGCTCCTGCAATTCTTGCAGCTTCAATTATAAGTTCTATTGGAGCATCGGTTTTTGGCATTGCGATATTTTCTCTTATCGTTCCTGAGAAAAGATAATTCTCCTGCAAGACAACCCCAATATTGTTTCTGAGCCATATTGGATTCATCTGCCTTGTATCGATATTATCTATAAAAATAGTTCCTTCTGTAGGGAAATATAACCTTTGAATGAGCTTTGTTATGGTGCTTTTACCTGATCCGCTTCTACCAACGATGCCGACTGACTGCCCCGGTTGGATGTGAAAAGACATTTTGTCTAAAATATTTGGACCATTAACTGAATATTTAAATGACAGTTTTTCAAACCTTATATCACCTGCTATTTTAGGCAAAGTGATAGCTTTTTCGCTTGTAATTTCTATAGGATGGTTAAGAATATCTCCTAATCTATCGATTCCAAGAAGAACCTGCTGGAATTCATTCCACAAACTTACAAGCCTCATTACTGGAGCAGTAAATTGATTTGCAAACATCTGAAAAGCAATCAGCTGACCGATCGTAAGATGATTTTTGATAACAAGAATTACCCCAACCCACAAGATTGCAATTGTCATACCTTTTTGAAGCAAGGTTGAAAGCGAACCTGCAACAACATTCATAATCCCGAGATTAAAGCCCGACTTAACATACTGACCAAGATAATCTTCCCATCTTTTTTGCATCGTGCCTTCAATAGACAAGGACTTAACTGTCTGAACACCTGTTATAGACTCAACTAAATATGAATTTGACTGAGCTCCCATTTGAAACTTATCATTTAGCCTGTTTCTTAATTCTGGAGTCACAAGGATGTACAAAATAGCAATTAAAGCAACAAAAACAACAACTATAGTTGTTAAAACCTTACTGTATATAAACATTACAACTAGAAATACTGTCGAGAAGAACAAGTCGATAATGACTGAAACTGACTTATTTGTAATAAAATCTCTTACCTGATCAAGTTCTCTGACTCTTGCAACAATGTTTCCGACTTTTCTTGATTCAAAATAAATGAAAGGCAAAGAAAACAAGTGCCTGAATAACTTTGAGCCCAGTTTTGCATCTATTTTATTTGCAGTATGAACAAACATATAATTTCTTGAAACATTCAAGAAAAATTCAAAAAACATAACCGCAACAAAAGCAATACCCAAGACATCTAGCGTGGACATACTTCTATGAGTTATAACTTTATCAAGAATAACCTGGGTAAATAAAGGTGTAACAAGCCCGAAAAGCTGGATAACGAATGAGCCCAACATTACTTCAACTATAATTTGCTTATATCTCAATATCTCTGTGTAAAACCACTTAAAGCCGAATTTTATCTTAGAATCGATCAATTTGTGGCTCAAGAAAATTATCTCACCAGTTGAAATCTCATTAAATTCTTCTTCTGTTATTTCCTTTGGTTCTTTATTTTCAGGGATAAAAACTAACAGATTTTGCAGAACTTCTTTTTGATCAAAATTTAATTTTAAAATTACAGCGAAAGTTCCGTCTTTCATAAGACATATTGCAGGGAACGGGTATTTTTTGCATTTTTCTAATGGCAAATTTTTCAGTTTTGCCTTGAAGCCGCTATTTTGTGCGATTCTCAAGACTTCTTCTTTTGAAATTTCTCCTTCAGATATTCCGTTAGTTCGTTTGATAGAACGGATATCAACATCAATTCCATTTATTTTAGATACAATTTCAAATGATATTAAACCTGTCTGCATTATATATCTCTTCCTGTAAGTATTTGTATTTCTTTGATTTTTGAGGAAATATTATAAATATTTCGCTCTAAATCATATTCTTGTGACAACAAATCAGCCTTTGTTTTAAGCAGCTCATGTGAACCGACCAATCCGTTTTCACACATTCTATTCAATGCATCTAATTTTTGTTTGACATTTGTTAGCGATTTTTTCTTAAACTCTAACTCTTTGATATATGACTCGTATGCATTGCAAGTTTTTTCATACTCAACTGCCATTTCTCTGAGTTTTTTCTCTTTTTGAACCTGAATTTTTTCCATCTCTAAAGCAGCTTTTTCTCTATTTGCCTTATTTCTAAAACCATCAAACAAAGCAAGATTCCCTAAAATACCAACAGTAAGGTTTCTTTGGGCGATATCACTGTATGAAGAAAAGTAATTGTTTGGATCTTGTCCATACAAACCATAACTGGCGTATAGCTTAAAAGCAGGGTAGCGCTGTTTTTTGTATATATCAAGCTCAGCTTTTTTCTTTTCTAATTCATAGTCGTAATAAAGAGCTTCAGGAGTATTTTCAGGATTATAAGCAATTTGAGAGCTTTCTTCAGTAACTCTCATTTCAAAAGGAACTATATTATTTACAGGAACAATGTTTTGTTCAATATTCATTTCATCAAAATCAAGAACCTCTAAATTTTCTGCATCATATTTTTTTTGCGTATACGAGCTCAAATCCTCTAAAGATTGACGTAACTCAAGCTTTGAAATTTCAATATCGTCTTGCGTTCTAGCGATATTAACAGCCTCATCCATAATAGAAATTTTATCTGTAGTTCCGGCAAGATATAAGCGCTCTTTAGCCTTAAACATTTCTTCGTATACTTTTAAGATTTCCGTTTTAATTTTAATTTCTTCACTGTTTTGAAGGGTTTTCGTGTATAAATTCAAAATTTTAAGCTTAAGATCTTTTAACTGCAAATCGCTCATTATTTGTTTTTGAGAAACAATTCTGTCTGAAATAAAAACTTTTTTCTTAGTAACTCCAAAATCAAACAAATTATATGAAGTTGTAGCATAAAGCATATTTCTAAACTGAGTATAAGGGGACATAACAGTTCCACCTGCGAAGAAAAACGAGTTAGACTTAGATAAATCATTATTCCGTTCTGTATTAAACTGCAAACTCAAAATAGGATATAGCTCTGATTTAGCTACCTTTAATTCTGCTTTACTTATATCAACATCTAATTTTGAAATTTTTATATCAAAAGAACTATTAACAGCCTCGTTAAGAACATTTCTATATGTCAAAGTTTCTGCAGACACAGACAAAACCAGTAGAAAAAAAGCCAAACAAGTTAGGCAAATTTTGTTTTTTATATATTCGTAAAAAGTAGTTGTATCTTGCTTTTTCATTTACTAATCAAAACAGTTATATTCCACATACTAAAAATGAAACTTGTCTCTACCTCAAGCCTTCTTCTCAAAATGGCAAAATAGAGCCAAAATGAGACAAAACACCTAACTCTAGAATATGCTATTACTAGCACTAAGGCAAATTGTTTAATTTTGTTACAAACACGTAAAATTAAAGGATTTAACACTATTTTGAATTTAAAAAAATCAACAAACCTAAACTAAACTAAACTAAAAGCAGAGATTTTTCTCTGCTTTTAGCTTTAGATTAATAGAATTTTTAAGCAACATCTTTCGGAAAATCAACAACTAGAGGCAAATAATCCACACGAACATCTGCTTGAAAAGATGGCTTAGCTTGCTTTTTCTGCATTTTTATTGCGTTATAAGAACCGATAGACGATACTCTCATTTTATTGACCTCTCTTTTTTATTAAGGATGAATAATTAATAATCTTCCAGCTTATATAAATCATATCCATCTAATTTGATTCCATTTGTTGAAGGCTCAATTCTTGGCTTCTTAGGGACTATAGTGGTATATTTCCATATCAAATCTTTCATACCCTCGTCAAGAATTCCTTCCATTTTTTCAAACGCTTCTTTTTCTAGATAAAAAGGAGTAGAGTCTATTTGCTTCATTTTTAATCTTTTCATAATTTCAGGATCTCGTTCTTTCAACTTGACAACATCCCCTCTATCACAAGGAAGAGATTCTTTTTCGCGATTTTGCAAAATTTCTTTTCGTGCAATTTCTGGATCTTTATAATAAACATCCATCCACACTCGATATACACGGGAGTCGACAAAACGACCTTTTTCTCCAGTAACAACAGGGGTAAGCTCAAAAAGCAGATTATCTGAACCTTCATTCTCATACGCTGTTTCTGCTTTTGTTAATATATCTTGAAACTTTACAGCTAACTTCGGAGGGAAATCATATAATCGCCTATAATCAACCCTTACATCTGCTTGAAAGGATGGTTTAGCTTGCTTTTTCTGCATTTTTATTGCGTTATAAGAACCTATAGACGATACTCTCATTTTATTGACCCCTCTTTTTTATAATTTAATAAACTTCAGAACTATTAGGTCTAGTCGATGTCAATAAACTCATCTGGCAATCTAATATCACCTTCTGAGTATGATACCTTAGGTTTATCAGGAATAGCAACGCTCATAGATTTAATTAATGATCTCATATCTGAATCAAAAACTTTTGCGCCCTCAGTTGAGATCAAATGAATAGGACGATATGCAGACCATTGCTCTTCTTGAAGCTTCAACAATTTCATCGTTTCAGGATCTCGTTTTATTAACTTAACAATATCTTCTCTCTCACATGTTAGAGATGCCTTCTCGCGGTTTTCTAAAATTTCTTTTCTTGCGACCTCTGGATTTTTAAAATAAGTTTTTATCGACATACCAT
>JAEZOG010000105.1 GCA_023414155.1 Cyanobacteria bacterium OH_CFB_184
GCATTGTATACATTATATAATCCAGGTAAATTGATTTTAAACTCAGCTTCTTTATCATTATATTTCAGATTTATTATTGAATAATTTAAATAAATTTTAGCTTTTGCACTATATTTCAGCTCTGGCCTTGTGGAACCACAAGGACATTTATAATCGCCTAAGTGAGCATAAAACCTTTTTACATAATCAATGCAGCATCCGCATTTAATACAATTTACAGCTTCAGCGGGAGCTTTAGCGTCGACTGTTTCGAACATAAATTGAATATCTTCAAAACCGTAAAAAGTTCGCTCATTATCACTACCTAATAAAGCAACCATCGGATCATCGGCGTTTAATACCACCTTAAGGTTTTTATTTTTATCGATTGCTTCTTGAATTTTTTTAAAAGTAGTATCAAGTTCACCATATCTATCGAGCTGATCTCTAAAAAGATTTGTCACAAGCAAATAATCAGCCTTCATATCATCATACAGCTTTGTTAGATAAGCTTCATCAGTTTCTAAGACAAAATAATCGCTTTTTTTCAAAAAGCCGACTCCGCCCAACAAAGCACTTACGACCCCTGTTAGCATGTTTGCACCTTTTTCATTGTGCAAAACTTTTTTACCGTTTTCATTTAAAATATGTGCGAATAAACCAGCTGTTGTAGTTTTTCCATTGGTTCCAGTGATATTTATGATGCCATTTTTTGTATATTTTTCAACATATGCTAAAAAATCAGGACAAACTTTTAAACTGACTAAGCCCGGCAAGGAAGTCCCTGCTGACTTTGTGAACATTTTTAATCCAAAAGTTAATGTATTTCCAACAATTACTGAGGTATAAAATTTTAATTTATTCATAAAATAATTTACTAAGCCTATTTATGAAACGGTAATATTAACTTATAATAGTATAAAATTACAGATAATCAAAAGAGTTATATATGATTGTTATTTTGATAATGCTAATAGTTATACTAGAAATACTCCTTGCAGGCGTAGCGGTTTTAGCCTTGTCAAAATTTAGCAGGCAAATAAAAGGACTCGATATAAACATAACAAAATCAAGAAAATGCATCATTCCCGCGATGATAGAATTAAGAATAGCACTTCGTTTAATCAATATTCAGGTGAAAAACCTTGAAATAGAGCAAAAAAGCAAACAAATTTATGATGCAATAAATATGTTGGGTACTATTTCCTTTCTTTTAGGCTTAAAAAAGAAAAGATTGTAAATAATCATAAATATTTACAGTTCTTTAGAATTCTTTCTTTCATGGTTAGAATATAATTATATTGTGATAACATGAACTCAATTCAAGAAAGATAGAAATTGAAAACGGCAATTTATCCAGGTAGCTTTGACCCAATAACTAAAGGACACCTAGATGTCCTTGAAAGAGCAGCCGGCATGTTTGATAAGGTAATAATAGCAGTTTTGGTAAACAGCTCCAAAAAATCTTTTTTACCAATCGAAGATAGAATTAAACTTATCGAAGATTCATGCAAAAACATAAAAAACGTTGAAGTTGACAGTTTTGACGGCTTAACAATAGACTACGCAAGAGAAAAAGATGCTAAAATTTTAATAAGAGGCTTAAGAGCTGTTTCAGACTTCGAATACGAAATGCAGCTTTCACAGACAAATAGCGCTCTGGCACCAGATATCAATACTGTTTTTCTAATCACAAAACCAAAATATAACTTCATATCATCAAGCACAATCAAAGAAATTGCAACGATGAAAGGTGATATCTCAAAATTTGTACCACCACCAGTTGCAACGTATCTGAAAGAAAAAATATAAAGAAAGGTAAGACAATGACACAGCTTCGAATAAAAGAACTTTTAGGAAAGGCTAACTTCTTATTAGAAAGAGGTTTCCATCTTATTCCCGGTTTCGTTTTCCTAAGAACCGCAGAAATGGAAGAAACTCTTGACAGAATCGACGCTTCAATCCCTGAAGACATAAAAGAAGCAGAGTTAATATTAAGAAGAAGAGACGAAATCCATCTTGAAGCTCAAAATAGAGCAGAAAGAATAATAAATGATGCTCAAAATGAAGCTGCAAGAATTTTAAGCGAGTCTGAACTTTTAAGAGCTGTTCAACAAGAAGCTTCAAAAATAAGAGAACAAGTTATAAATGACTGCGAAGCTATCAGATCTCAATCAATAAGAGAAGCTGAGTCTACAAAAATGCAAGCTATGCAAGAAGCTATGCAAACAAGAGAAGGCGCAGAAAACTACGCTGAACAAATTCTAAACAACCTTGAAACTGACTTAAATCAGCTTCAACAAATAGTTCGCAACGGTCAAATCTACCTTGAAAAACAAAAAGCTGACAATTACAATTCTATGCCAAATATGTACCCTCAAGAAGAAGAACAATATATCGTAGAATAAAATTTATACTTTAAATAAAAAACTCTAAGTTAAGGCTTAGAGTTTTTTGTTAGAAATTATCCTATTTTATTTGCAAGCTCCATCATTTTATTTACTGTAGAGTCAAATTCATTTTTTTCACTGGTGCTTTGCTGCAGAAATGCGTTAATTTCAGTCATATATGCAATCGCCTTATCTATAGAAGGATCAGAACCTTTTACATATGCACCGATATTAATCAAGTCCTCATTCTTTTTATACACAGCAAGGAGGTTTCTGAGCTTTGCAGCAGCTTGTTTTTGTTCTTTAGGAGCAACATCATTCATAACCCTTGAAATACTCTGTAAAATGTCTACAGCAGGATAATGGTTCTTATGTGCAAGTTCACGCGACAACATAATGTGACCATCTAAAATACTTCTTGCAGTATCTGAAATCGGCTCATTGAAGTCATCACCTTCAACAAGTACCGTATAAAGACCTGTGATTGTACCTTTTTCGTTGCTACCAGCTCTTTCTAAAAACTTGGGCATAAGAGCGAAAACAGAAGGAGTATATCCTCTTGTTGCTGGTGGCTCTCCAACAGCAAGCCCAACTTCTCTTTGCGCCATTGCAATCCTTGTGACACTATCGAGCATAAACAAAACGTCTTTACCTTGATCCCTAAAATATTCAGCGATCGACATAGCGACAAAAGCAGCTTTAATTTTGACCAAAGAAGGTTGTTCAGATGTTGCAACAACAACGATTGAACGCTTCATCCCCTCTTCACCTAGTGTAGATTCAATAAATTCTCTAACTTCTCTTCCACGTTCCCCGATAAGAGCAAGCACGTTCAAATCAGCACTTGTATTCTTCGCCATCATCGCCAAAGTAGTACTCTTTCCGACCCCTGAACCGGCGAAAACTCCCATTCTTTGACCTTTTCCAAGAGTACAAAATGCATCTACAGAACGAATACCTAAAGATAACGGAGAACGGATAAGCTCTCTTGCCATCGGGTTGATCAATTCACCTTGAGTAGAATAAAGCTCTTGGGTTGTAATTTCACCAAGAGTATCAATAGGGTTTCCAAGTCCGTCTAAAACTCTTCCAATCAATTGAGAACCAACTTTAACTTTCATCGGTTCACCTGTTGAAATAACAGTAGCGCCTGGTCTTAAACCGTCCATTGAACCTAAAGGCATAAGAAGGATTCTTGACTCTTTAAAACCCACAACTTCAACTGCTACAGGCTTTTCATCCATCTTGTTATAGATATAACAAAGATCTCCGATACTTGCTTCAGGACCGTCAGCTTCGATAATAAGACCGATAATTTCAATTACCTTGCCAATCTGCCTTAATGTTTTAGCCGTTTTTACCGTATGTATATATTTTTCTAGCAACATAATCTAGTCACCCGGTTCAATATATTCTTCTACCGCAATAATCTCAGCATCTTCAACTGTTTGGATCGATTGTGATTCTAGTTGTTTTAGATATGTTTCACTTTGAATAACAAGCTCCTCTTCAGAAGAAACCTGCACTTCGACCATTAACTTTTGAACTATCTCATCGATTTGAGAACTTATTCTTGAATCAACTCTACCTGTAAGTCCTTCAACAATCGTGCCGTCAGAAGAAACTGAAACATTTTCAACGATTTTGATATTAGAAATTAAACTGTTTTGGTTTTTTATTTGTTCTGCTATCTGCATTACAGCATCACGCATCTGTGGATTAGCAATGATTGTTATTGTTTCTTTTTCTTTAAGTAAACCAATTGCGGCTTTTGTCATATTCAAAAGAACTTCATCATCTATTTCCAACTTTTTCTGGCATATTTTTTGAGAAATTTCTGAAACAATAGCTACTATTTCTAAATGGAGTGATTTTATAATCCTTTTTTTGATATCAAAAGCTGATTCTACAAAGTTATTGAAAAGCGTTATTTTTTCTGAAGATTCTTCGTTTATCTTAGCTATTCCATCTTGATAGCCTTGCTCGTAGCCTTCTTTATAGCCTTCTTGCTTTGCTTCTTCTTTAATAGCTTCAGAAACAGCAAAAGCTTCTTGCTCTGCTGTAAGTTTTGCTTGTTCAATTATATTTTTTGCAGCTTCTTGAGCCTGTTCAATTATAGAAAGAGCTTTTAACTTGTTTTCTTCAGATTTGCTTTTCGCACCAAATCTACCTTCATACTCAATGTCTGAACGAAGGACAAAAGACTCGCCTAAATTTATGCTTTCACTATCAATTCTACTCAATTAACTCGTCCTCATCACCGCCACGGAATATAACGATTTCACCTGCTGTTTCAAGCATTCTGATAACTCCAACAATTTT
>JAEZOG010000114.1 GCA_023414155.1 Cyanobacteria bacterium OH_CFB_184
ACGGCTCAAAGAAACTTAACTGGTGCGACTAACGATTTAACAAAAAGTATCGAAAGATTAAGCAGTGGTTTCAAAATTAACAAAGCGGCTGATGATGCAGCAGGATTATCAATCGCTACAAAAATGAACACACAAATTAGGGGTTCAGAAGTTGCTCAAAACAACATTCAGCAAGGGATTAACGTACTTCAAACAGCAGAAGGCTTCTTAAGTGGTATCACTGATAACATCGACCGTATAAGAGACCTAGCAGTTCAAGCATCTAACGGTATCAACTCAACTGATTCTAAAAATGCGATCATCAAAGAAGTTACAGCTCGTATAGCTGAAATCGACAAACAAGCAAACGGTGCGGACTTCAACGGTGTAAAACTGTTCAACGGTAACACTAACCTAACTAATGGTTTAAGACTTCAAGTTGGTGCTAACGATGCAGCAGATATTAACAGCATCACTGTTAAAGATATCTTCAACAAAGCAGTAGCTACATCTTTAGGATTGAAAACATCTGTTGCTGAAGCATTCAAAACTGCAACAACAGCAGCAGCATTCATTAAAGAATGTGACGCAGCTCTAAAAGATGTAACAACTAGAAGATCAGAAATCGGAGCTTACCAAAACAGACTTGATGCTAACTATGAAGCATTAACAATATCTATGGAAAACTTATCAGCATCTAAATCTACTATCATGGACGTTGATGTTGCTAAAGAAGCTTCTAACTTAACTAAATCTCAAATCTTGCAACAGACAGCAACTTCGTTGCTAGCTCAAGCAAACCAAACACCAAGTATTGCACTTTCATTAATATAATAAATAATGGCAATATAAGTAATTGGCCCGAAGTTCATACTTCGGGCTTTTCTTTGCAACTTTTTGCTGCCTAGTGCGTCTAATAAAACAAGGACACAAATCATTAATTTCATAATCTAACTTTAAACAGTTGAGTATTTACAAAACTAAAAGGCCGGTACTACCCAGCCTTTTTTCATTATTATAGTTAGATAATTAACATCTTTCGAGGTACTTATCCAATTCCCATTGAGATACATATATTCTAAATGAATCCCATTCTTTAGCTTTAGCGTTTGTAAACTCATTATAAATATGATCGCCAAGTGCTGATTTAGTTACAGTACTTTTTTCCATACACTCTAAAGCTTCGCTTAAGCTACCAGGAAGTGCATCGATTTTTTGTTTCTTTCTTTCCTTAGAAGTTAATTGATAGATATTACTTTCTACTGGTGCTGGCGGTTCTATTTTATTTTCAATACCGTCGATACAAGCTTCAAGTATAGCAGCAAATGCTAAGTATGGGTTACAACTTGGATCTGGAGATCTAAGCTCAACTCTTGTAGCATTTCCACGTTTTGCAGGAACTCTCAATAAAGCACTTCTATTAGCTAATGACCAAGCTAAATACACAGGAGCCTCATAGCCAGGAACAAGTCTTTTGTAGCTATTAACAGTAGGGTTAGTTACTGCTGTGATACTTTTAATATGTTTTAATAAGCCGCCGATTGAATATAATGCATCTTTTGACAACTGATATGGGCTTGATTCATCATAAAAAGCATTTGTTCCATCTTTAAACAATGATACGTTACAGTGCATACCTGAACCATTAATTCCAAAAACAGGTTTTGGCATAAATGTAGCCATCAATCCATGTTTTGCAGCTACAGCTTTAACAGCGATCTTAAATGTAACAACATTATCAGCTGTTGTTAAGATATCTGCATATTTAAAATCAACTTCATGTTGGCTAGGTGCAACTTCGTGGTGAGAAGCTTCAATATCAAATCCCATTTCTTGAAGAGTTGCAACAATATCTCCACGAACATCTTCACCAAGATCATCAGGACCAACATCATAATATCCGGCTTTGTCGTGATTAATTGTTTTTGCTACACCATCTTGATTTTTAGCAAACAAGAAAAATTCTGCTTCAGGTCCCATATTCATAGTGAAACCAAGTTTTGCGGCCTTTTGCATAACTCTTTTCAGGTTACATCTCGGACAGCCTTCAAATGGAGTACCATCCGCATTGTGTATGTCACAAATTAGTCTTGCTACTTTACCCTCATCTTTGGTTCTCCATGGAAGGATAGAAAATGTATTTTTATCAGGGAAGAAGAACATATCAGAAGTTTCGATGCTTCTAAAACCTTTGATAGATGAACCATCTAACATCATCTCATTATTTAAAACTTTATCTATATGCACTGATGGAATAGCCAAATTCTTAACTTGTCCATTAATGTCCACGAATTGCAATCTAATAAATCTAACATCATGTTCTTCAATAAGACTCTTAATGTCTTCGTTTGAATAATTTTTACCACTCAACGGTACGTGTTTAAAATCACTCATGTTTAACCCTTTCAAATAAATAACCTTACAATATTACAAATTTTTTTTGGATATAGCAAGTTATAAAGTGTTTTTGCAACACTATATTTCAATTTATTTACAATTGATGGATTTATCGCTACAATTAGGTAAAAAGGAAATAGTTATGGTATTAAGATTTTTAACCTCCGGAGAATCTCATGGGCCTTGTTTAACCGCTATTATAGACGGTGTACCCGCCGGTTTTCAAATACAAGAGAGCTTTATAAACAAAGAGCTTCAAAAAAGACAAGTCGGATACGGCAGGGGTGATAGAATGAAAATCGAAAAGGATTCTGTCAAAATTCTATCTGGAGTAAGGTTTTCAAAATCTATCGGAAGCCCGATATGTTTACAAATAGAAAACAAAGATTGGGCAAACTGGCAAATAGCAATGTCTTCTCAAGAAGTTGAAAAGACTGCTGAGAACGAACAAATAATAAAAGAAAAATCCATAACAAAAATAAGACCAGGACACGCTGACTATTCAGGAAGCATAAAATATGGACATTCAGACATCAGAAACATTTTAGAGCGCTCAAGCGCTCGAGAAACGACCACAAGAGTCGCTGTTGGTTCTGTTGCAAAAGCTATACTAAATGAATTTAATATCAGCAGCTATTCTTTTGTCACTCAAATCGGTAAAGCAAAACTTTCAGTAGAAGACCACAAAAACCCAGACATAAACAAAATCGAAAATTCTGACTTAAGATGCCCTTCTGATAGTGTTTATGAACAAATGAAAACACAAATAGACACTGCAAAAGAACAAGGTGACACTCTTGGAGGAAGCTTTGAAATAAGATTCAAAAATGTACCTGTAGGACTTGGTTCTCACGTTCACTGGGACAGAAAAATCGATGGACTTATAGCTCAAGCTATTATGAGCATACCAGCAGTAAAATCCGTTGAAATCGGAATGGGTAGCGAAGTAGCAGAAAAATCAGGATCTCTAACACACGATGAAATATATTACGAAGATGGTAAATATTTAAGAAAAACAAATAACGCAGGTGGTATTGAAGGCGGAATGACCAACGGAGAAGAAATAATTATAAAAGCTTCTATGAAAGCCATTCCTACTATGCAAAAAGCTCTAAATTCAGTATGCATGGAAAGCCACCAACCATACAAGGCTCACTTTGAAAGATCTGATACCTGTGCTGTTCCTGCCTGCGCTGTAGTTGCAGAACATATGGCATCAATAGTTATTGCAAATGCATTTTTAGAAAAATTTGGGCAAGATAACATTGATGAAATTAAAATGAATTACACAAACTATTTAGAAACCATATCAAAGAGGTAATTTTGAGTAAAAAAAATATTGTACTCGTCGGAATGATGGGCAGCGGCAAAACCACTATTGCTAAAGCTCTAAAAAATAAAATGGACGATTTTTCTATCGTTGATATAGACTCTGTTATAACTGAATTAGAAGGTAGAAGCATTAATCAAATCTTCGAAACAAACGGAGAAGAATACTTTAGACAAATAGAAAAACTAATAATTAAATCCTACGAAGATTTTTCAGAAAAGATTATATCAACAGGAGGTGGAACTTTTAATTCTGTAGAAAATATCGATTCATTGAAAAAAAACGGAATGGTTTTTTATCTTTCTGCAGATGAAGATACGCTTTATGAAAGAATTAAAAAAGAAAAAAACAGACCACTTTTAAAAGTAGATAATCCAAAGCAAAAAATAAAAGAATTATTAAACGAAAGAGAAGATAATTATAAACTTGCTCATTTTGAAATAAGCACTTTAAATAAGTCAGCAGAACAAATAGCAGAAGAAATAATTTCACTTTTTGAGCAAAATAATCTAAACTTTTTAACCGTAAAAACCCCTGAAAAACCAGAAAACTCATACCCTATTGTGATTGAAGAAAATATTCTTGCTAATTCAGAATTAATAATCAAAAAGTATTGCGATTCTGACAAGTATTTAATAGTTACTAACTCTAAAGTAAACAGAATCCACGGTTATAACTTAAACATAACAAACTCAGAAAAAGTTATCCTAAAAGATGGAGAAATATACAAAAACTTTGAATCTTATCAGCAAATACTTGATAAAGCTATTGAAATGAAGTTGGGCAGACAAGATGCAATCATTGCTTTTGGCGGGGGCGTCATTGGCGATATGGCAGGATTTGCAGCAGCTACCTACCAAAGAGGAATCAACTTCATTCAAATACCAACAACTTTATTATCACAAGTAGACTCTTCTGTAGGAGGCAAAGTAGCTATAAATCATCCTGAGGGCAAAAATATGATAGGATGTTTTTATCAGCCAAAACTAGTATTATCAGACACTTCAACTTTAAAAACACTAGATAAAAGACAATTAAAAACGGGACTTTCTGAAGTAATAAAATATGCATTCATTGAAAAAACCTGCAATGCAAAGAGATACTATAACTTTTTTAACTACTTAAAAGTAAATAAAGAAATGATTCTCTCTCTTGACCCAATAATAATCGCTGAGATGATTGAAATATGCTGCAAACTCAAAAGCGCTGTCATATACCAAGATGAAAGGGAAAGCGGGTTAAGAGCAATTTTGAATTTTGGTCACACATTTGGCCATGCAATCGAAAAAGTGACAAACTATGAAACATACACTCACGGTGAAGCTATTGCCATAGGTATGAAAATGGCGATTAATTTAAGCTACAAGTTAAATCTTATAGATACTGAATATTACAACGACAGTATGGATTTGATAAACTCTTATAACCTCATTTATAAAATAGATAAAAAAGTTAGTGCAGAAGCCATATTAGATGCAATGTCTTTAGATAAAAAAATTCGCGCCAATAAAATCAGACTGGTCTTACCGATAGGTCAAGGCAAAGTCGATATTATGGAAAATATAGACTTAAATCATATAAAAGAAGTCGTGCAGCAAGAATTGTAAGCTCTTTAAAATAATGTTATAATGAATAAACAGTTTATTGAGGATTTCTATGAAAATATTAATTTCAAACGATGACGGTATTATGGCAAATGGAATTAAAGCTTTAACTGAAGCTTTAAGCTTAGAACATGATGTTTATGTCGTTGCTCCAGACAGTGAAAGAAGCGCGGCAGGGCATTCGTTGACCTTGCATACTCCTCTTCGTGTGGAAGAATTAGAACCAAAATTTGGTGCAAAACGTAACTGGGTAACAACAGGAACTCCCGGTGACTGTGTAAAAATCGGACTCAGTGCAATACTTGGCGAAGATGAAAAGCCTGATTTAGTAATTTCAGGAATAAACCATGGTCCAAACCTTGGAGCTGATATTTTATACTCAGGTACAGTAAGCTGCGCTATGGAAGGTGCAATGCTTGGTTTTCCAAGTATAGCAGTTTCTCTTGCAAGCTTAAGCTACGAAGAAGATTCATTTCAAGTTGCAGCACAGTTTATAAGAAAATTCCTTCCAAAAATAAAAGAAATAGATTTTCCTAAAAAAACTATATTAAACATAAATGTTCCGGCTCTTTCAGCTGAAGACATTGCAGGAGTGGCAATAACAAGATTAGGAACAAGAATGTTCACAGACGAATACGACAAAAGAGTTGATCCAAGAGGTAAAGTATACTACTGGATGGCCGGTGAATTGATTAAACACAATGAAAACGACGATTCTGACATCAACTCTGTAAGATGGAACAAAATATCAATAACTCCAATTACGTTTGAAATGACCCATAAAAGCATAATGCCAGAACTAGAAGAAGCATTTTGTAAAGATGGAAAGTGCGATTGGTTATAAATGAAAATTGTATTAAACGGTGAACCTAGAGAAATTAAAGATGGTGCTTTTGTTTCTGATTTAATAAAAGAAATAAAAGAAATCCTTCCAAAAATCTTTGTAATCGAACTTAATGAAGAAGTAATCTACAAAGAAAACTACAAAATAACAAGGCTCTCTTCTGGTGATAAAGTTGAAGTCGTTGTCTTCGCTGGTGGTGACTAGCCGTCTATACCTATATTTTTTAGGTGTTCAATACAAGGATTTTTCAAGTCAACGATCGATATTACATCTATCCTGTAGTCGGTTTTTGTGATGCCTTTTTGCTCTATATAAGCCAATCCTGCCATATATATTTTTTTGATTTTTTGTGGGCTTATTGACTCTAATGGATGACCGAATGCGAGCCTTGAGCGAGTTTTGACCTCTACAAAAACAAGGGTATTTTTATCTTTTGCGATTATGTCGATTTCACTATTTTTAGAAAAGTGCCAATTAGTCTCGATTATTAAATAACCGAGTGATAACAAATAGTTTTTGGCGAGTTCTTCACCTGCATTGCCGATAACTTTGTTTTTACTCATTTTCATTAACTAATTATATCAGCAATAGCAAAAAACAAGAATTTATGCTAAAAATAAAATATGCAAAAATCAATTTTAATCACAGGATCATCATCAGGTATAGGAAAAGAAATTGCAAAAACCCTTGCAGAAGAAGGGTATTTAGTATTTGCAGGAGTGAGAAAAAAAACAGACAAAATTACTCTTGAACAATTAAACAAAAATATAAAAGGCGTATACCTTGATGTAACCAGCCAAGCAAGTATTGATAAAGCTTATTTATACATAACAAAATTCACTAATAATTTGTCAGGCATTATCAATAATGCAGGGATTGCAATCGGCGGACCTATAGAATATTTACCTGTAAACAAAATAAAAGAACAGTTCAACGTGAACACTTTTGGAGCTGTTGCAGTTACGCAAAAGTTTTTACCGCTTATCGATGAAGGCAAAATTATAAATACAAGTTCAATGGCAAGCACTGGGATTTTCCCATTTTTAGCACCTTATTGTGCTTCAAAAAGATCATTAGACATTTTATTCAATGCGATGGGTTTAGAATTTAAAAAACCAAAAGTAAAAGTGGTCTCAATACAGCCTGGTACGATTAAAACACCTATATGGGACAAGTCGGTAGAAAATAATTTATCTGTTTTTCAGACCCTTCCAGAAGAGTGTATCGAAAAATATTCCACAGAGCTTAATATGATCGAAAAAAATGCCAAAAATAGCAACAAAAAAGGACTAGATGCCAAAGTTGTAGCAAAACTTGTATCAAAAGTATTGAAACTTAAAAACCCAAGACCTTGTTATACAGTAGGAATAGATGCTTTTTGGATAGTATTATTTGCTAAGCTGCCTCAATGCGTAGTAAACTTCATAGTTAAACACGTTTTAAGCAAAAGAATTATTGCTTAAGATAATCATTGAAATTTTTATCAACAGCAAATTTAAACCCGCACCCTTCAAGAAGTTCTCCCCCATTAACGATAAACTTATTGTTAACTCGCGGATATCTTCGGCATTCAATTGATCTAAAGAGGTAATCAGCACAAGAATTATCGTCCTTAAGCGATTTACACGTAAACAATAAAGCGCCGTCTTCATCTTTGCCCGATACAAAAAAATGATTGTATGACTTACTGAACTTTTTTAAAGAATCAAATTGAGCTTCTGTCTGCACTGTTTTATCAGCAATATAAAAAACTATGTTTCTACAGCATTGGCCGCATTTGTTACAAGAACCTTTCAAAACAAATTTAGAAGAAAATAATTTAGATAAGTAGAACAATATATTTTTAAACACTATTTGACCCAAAAATCCATTATAGCAAGCTGTTTATCCAAGTTATTGATTTCAAAAGCTCTTATAATATAATATCCAGACTTATTAATAGTAAAATAATCTATATAAAACTTTTTACTTGTATCAACATTACGATCGTATGTTTGAGATATTTTATATCCCCAATATGCTGCTTTTTCTTCTTTTTTTATTATTTGCAGCCTTATAGCCGAATCATTAAATCCTTTAGGCATAATTAAGGCATAATTTATTCGCTGACCTACCTCAAAATTCTGCACAGGGTAATTGACTGTTTTTGCAGTAATTGGCTTAGAATTCAATACCAATATAGGTTTATTTTTATCACAGCCTGAAACAATAATAGCCAGACAAAGTATCAAAACACATAATATTTGCTTCATGGTTGATTAATTTATTAACTTATTTTTTATAAAGTTAACTTTATACTGAACATTATTTTTAATATCGACATCGTCAGAGTATTTCATAAAGTATTCATAATTTTCGACAGCTTTTGCGTAGTTTTTTTCTTTTTCAAAAGCTAACGCCAATGCGTAATAAGCATAAGCATAGTCAGGTTTTAATGAAATTACTTTTGTGAAAGACTGCTTAGCATCTGCAAGTTTATTTGCTTCTGCCTGACACAAGCCTAAATTAAAGAGTGCATCTGTATTATTCGGATTGATTTTTAAAGCATTTTGATATTCAAGAGTTGCAAAAGGAAGATTAGATAATACCTTATATGTGTTACCCAATTTTATATAAGCGACTTCATCTTGAGAGTTGTAAGAAATAGCTTTTTTGTATTCCTCAACTGCTTTGTCATATTGTTTGTTTTGAGAATAAGTATCTGCAAGAGCAACATGAGTTTCAGAAAGCTCTGTATTTGTAGCAGTTTTCATAGATAAAACATTGTTGTAGACCTGAACAGCATCATCTGTTTTTTGGTATTTTGCAAGCAACTTAGCGTATTGAGTTGCAACTGATTTATTTTCCGGGTCTATAGATATAGCTTTTTCATAATTTTCTAAAGCTTTACTTTTAATTCCAAGTTTATCATACGAGTTACCTATATTTGCATAGGCAATCGCATCGTTAGAATTGATTTGAGTTGCTTTTTCATAGTTTTCAATTGCTTTTCTATAATTAGTTGAAGAAACTAAGTTATCTCCTTGAGCGATATAAGCTTTTGAAAGGTAATTCTTAACTTTAGGATCTTTCTTTTGAGACAATAAGTTTGTATATATAGATATAGCAGAAGAATACATTCCGCTTGCATGGCAAGCTAGCGCTTTATTGTACTGCAAATCATAATCGTTTGCGTTAGCAATCAATAACTCGTCATACAACTTTATTGCATCCGGGTAATCTTTGTTTAGGTGGTAAGCTTTTGCAAGTTCTTTTTTGATATCCATATTTTTAGGATCAACTGTAGAACCTTGTTTGAATGAATTTATGCCGTCTGCAAGTTTTTTATTTTTAACATACAAAAGACCTAAATTGTAATATGCCATAGGATTTTTCTTATTTGCAACAAGGTACTTGTTATATTCTTGAATAGCGTCGGTATCTTTGCCCATATCAGCAAGCAAATTCGCATAATCAAATCTTATTGCATCAAAATCAGGTTTTATAGTAAGTGCTTTTTGGAACTGTGCTAATGCAAGATCATCTTTTTCCTGAGCTACATATACAAAAGCCAAATTGGCAAAAGAAGCATAGTCATTAGGATTCTTTTGAACCGCTTTAGTAAGTATTAATTCCGCATTTGTATAATCTTTTAATTTATATAGAGCTAAACCATAATTAGAAAACTCATTGAATGTCGTCGGATTTGAAGAATAAAGGTGATTGTACTCTTCAGAAGCATTTTTAGGATCATTCATTTTTAAATATAGAGCAGCTAAATTTTCTCTTGCATCAATGTGATCAGGATAATGAGTTAAGAAAGTTTGATAATATTTTAAAGATTCTTCATTATCTCCCAACAACATTTTTATGTTAGCTAAATTTAAATAATTATATTTGTAATCAGGGAATATCTCTAAAGCGTGGCTGTATGCACTATATGCAGTTGCATAGTCGTGTTGTTGCTGAAGAATGTTACCGATACTAATATATATAAAAGCATCATTTGGCCTTAATCGAAGAGCTTTTTTGTATGCTGCTAAGGCATTTTGCCACTGCCCAGTATCACTGTACATT
>JAEZOG010000121.1 GCA_023414155.1 Cyanobacteria bacterium OH_CFB_184
CTTGTATATGAATGTTCATTATCAAAATCAATGTCTTCAATAATTGTAGAATTATATAGTAGTTTAAGATTTTCAGCTGATGATATTTGTGCGTGTTTTTCACGTGCAATTTTTTGAATTTCTTTCAAGAAGTTTAGTCTTATATATAATATATTGCTTCCTGTGATTGCGAGTTGTTCATTCCACACATCAAGTATTTCTGTTTTGGCGTTAAAATTGCCCTTTAATTCCTTCAAATAATTATTTTTTTGGGTTCTAATTTTATTATATTTAGAAATTCGGTCAAAATAAGCAGGATATATTTGACCTATAGCTAAATCAAGCCAGCTTCTACGGTCATCTGGAGCGCCTCTTAGCAAAAGAAGATCTGAAGTTGAAAAACTTACAGCTGAAATATTAGATATAAATTCACCTGATTTTGATTTTTTTATCCCGTTTACTTTTAAAATTTTGCGCTTAGGTGGATTTATCTGGACTTCTAAATCGATTGTTAAATCGTATTTATTAAAGCATCCTTTTATTGATGAAAAATCGCTTCCCCATTTTATTAATTCAGAGTCTGTTTTTGCTTTTATAGAATTAAGAGATGACAAATAATATATTGCTTCAAGTAAGTTGGTTTTTCCTTGAGCATTTTTTCCGATAAGTAAAATTTTATTTGAATTGAAATCGAGTTTTAATTCATCATAATTTCTAAAATTATTTAATTCTATATGGTTCAAAAACATAAATCTATTATATCAAACTAAAAGTAAATGCAAAATGTGAAAAAATTTGGTAGAATTGACTAAAGGATTGAGGCTATGAGCATTAAAAATATAAAAAACGAAATAATAGAAATAGGTAAAAGGCTTTATTTTAAAGACCTAACATATGGTACTTCAGGAAATATAAGCGTCAGGATTGATGAGCATGTTTTAATAACAGCTTCTGGAACTTCGCTTTCTGATTTAGAAGCAGATGATATTTTAATAATCGATAGTTCAGGTAAAGTTTTGGATTCAAATAAAAAAGCTTCATCTGAAAAAATGCTTCATTTAAAAATATATGATTCTAGACCTGATATTAATGCTATAGTTCATTGCCATCCACCTGCGGCTTCAGCATTTGCCGTAGCAAATATTGATCTTGATAAACCGAATATGGCAGAAAATGTCCTTTACTTTGGGAAAATCCCAGTGGCAAAATATGCCATGCCTTCTTCAAACGAGTTAGTAGATAATACAGCAAAGTTTTTTGATAAGCATGACGTGGTTCTTATGGCAAACCATGGGATAATCGCTGCAGATAAAAATTTAAAGCATGCTTTTTATAAAACAGAAACAGCAGAAGTATATGCAAAAGTATGTTTATATTCAAAAATACTAGGTAAAGAAGTTCTTTTAGATAAAAAACAAGTCATGGAGCTAGAAGCTTTAAAAAGAAGCATGCTCTCTTGACCCTTGATAAGAATCTCTTCTTTCAAGTTCTTTATCAATTTTATTTAAAATGTCCCATTTCTTACTTAACCATCCAGGGGCTATCATTATTGATTTGAGTCCATTTCCAGCGATCCTTTGAATTGTAATGCTTTGCGGTAATATTTCTAAGAAATCACAAACAAGCTCTATATACTCATCTTCTTCCATAAGTTTAAACTGATTTGCCTGATACATTTCTGCAAGTTTTGTATTTTTCAGCACACATAACTGGTGGATTTTAACACCTTGTATGCCCATGCCCGCTATTACCCTTGCGGTTTCGAGCATATCTTCTTTTGATTCTGTGGGAAGTCCCAATATAACATGGGCGCAAACATTTATATTTCTGATTGTTGTTTCCCGGCATGCTTTTTCAAAACAATTAAAGTCATGCCCTCTATTTATATATTTCAAGGATTTGTCATGGATACTTTGCATTCCATATTCAATCCAGGTGTAATAATTATCCGTGTAGCTTGCGATCAAATCCAATTTTTCTTCATCAACACAATCAGGTCTAGTACCAATAGACATGCCGATTGTCTCATTATTAAGAGCCATGTCATATATTTTTTTTAATTCATCAACCGGCCTGTAAGTGTTAGAGTATGCCTGAAAATAGGAAAGGAACTTTTTTGCTTTAAATCTGTCTTTAATCTTGGATATACCTATATCCAATTGTTCTTTGACGCTCAAATTATTAGAATACAGCTGTGAAAAACTACCGCTATTATCACAAAAGATACAACCAGAATTAGAAAGCATGCCGTCTCTGTTTGGGCAGGTAAACCCTGCATCGAGGGTTACTTTATATACTTTTTCACCGAATCGGTTTTTTAAGTGCTCGCTAAATTGATTATATCTTTTGTTGGTTTTGTAATAAAACATTTTATTGAACGTTAGATTGCTCGTCGCTTTTTAGTGGCGGATATAAGTAATGTTCGCCGCAAGATGGACAAACAACTTCTTGCTGCTTCCCGTCTTCAAGAGCAACAACTTCAAATAGCGTTCTGCAGCTAGATTGCACACATCTAATAGCCCATGTTGGTCTGATTATTCTTGCCATATAAAATCCTTTCTATACATGTCATGATATATAATAATACATGTATATAGTACTCAATTTTTTAATCACATTCAAGATTATAAAGTTTTGTAAATCCCAAAAGTATTGATTTTATTGGATTTCTTACTGGTCAAAAAAAAATATAAAAAAGGTATTGTAAAATAAAATCCTTTGCGATACATTATTAATTGTGGATGACAGCCACCGCTTACAAAGCGAGTTAATTCTTTAATTAAAAAACTAGTCAAATTGATAACTAAATAAATTTTTTAAAAGAAGGCTTGACATTAATCTTTGTAGTGATACTATAGAACTTGTCGCTAACGCGAGACTCTCAAAGTGAGTTTAAATTCTTCGGAAAAAACGGTCAAAAAAATTAAAAAAATAGCTTGACATCAAACTTTGAAGTAGTAAGATAATAAACGTCGCCGAAAGGTGACAAACACAAGAAGGAATGGCAATAAGTTAGTAAAAGAGCTTAAATTGCTGTCTGATAAAAAATTGAACTTTGAAAACAGAATAGCTGAAAACGAATATATACCTGTTGATTTAAAAATTAATGAAACGGACAAAATAGAAGCAAGTCGAGCAGTTATGTCTTTTAGCGAGACGTAACGATGGACATAAACTTTTCTGACAATGGAGAGTTTGATCCTGGCTCAGGACGAACGCTGGCGGCGTGCTTCATACATGCAAGTCGAACGAGAAGCTAACTTCGGTTAGTGGAAAGTGGCGGACGGGTGAGTAACACGTAGGAAATCTGCCCTTTGGAGGGGGACAACAGTTGGAAACGACTGCTAATACCCCATATGAGCTTAGTTGAAATACTTATCTTGAAAACTCCGGTGCCAAAGGATGAGCCTGCGCCTGATTAGCTTGTTGGTGGTGTAATGGACTACCAAGGCGACGATCAGTAGCTGGTTTGAGAGGATGATCAGCCACAATGGGACTGAGACACGGCCCATACTCCTACGGGAGGCAGCAGTAGGGAATTTTGCGCAATGG
>JAEZOG010000138.1 GCA_023414155.1 Cyanobacteria bacterium OH_CFB_184
ATACAAAATTGACCAGGAAAAATGTATTAAATGCGGCGCTTGTTTAGACTCTTGCCCATTTAAAGCTATTAACCAATCGTAAGAGTAAGAGGATAAAGAATATGAACACATTATTTATAAATGGAAAAGAAGTTGAATACACAAATGAACCAAATATTCTTGAAGTAATGAGAAAAAATGGATTCAACGTTCCAACTTTTTGTTACCGCCCAGACTTAACACCATTTGGTGCATGTAGAATGTGCGTTGTTGAAATCGAAGGAAGAGGAATACAAGCATCTTGTACAATGCCTCCTGAACCAGGATTAAAAATCCAAACAAATACAGAAAAAACCAGAAGAATCAGAAAAACAGTTCTTGAGCTTCTTTTAGCAAACCACGACAGAGAATGTACAACTTGCGAAAGATCAGGAACCTGCGAACTTCAACAATATTCTGAAGAGTACGGCATTAGAAATATAAAATATGCGAAAAAAGAAGAATTCCTACCAATCGATGATTCAAACCCTTCAATTGTTAGAGATCCTAACAAATGTATTCTTTGCGGAGCTTGCGTTAGAGCTTGTGCAGAACACCAAGGTCACAGTGTTTTAGGCTTCGCTAACAGAGGTTCTCAAACAATGGTTCAACCGATGGCTGGTAGAGAAATCGGTTCTGTAGACTGTGTATACTGCGGACAATGTGCTGCTGTATGCCCAACTGGCGCTCTAACAATCAAGTCAGACGTTGAAAAAGTCTGGAAAGAAATCACTAACCCGAATAAAAAAGTAGTAGCTCAAATTGCTCCATCAGTGAGAGTTGCTCTTGGTGAAATGTTTGGATTAGAGCCAGGCGAAAACTCAATCAAATTAATATGCTCAGCTCTAAAAAGCATAGGATTTGATCTTGTATTTGATACAAACTTCTCAGCTGATTTAACAATCATGGAAGAAGGAACAGAGTTCCTTGAAAGATTAAAAGAAGGCAAAAATCTTCCTTTATTCACTTCTTGCTGCCAAGCATGGGTAAAATACATCGAACAATCACACCCAGAGATGATTAACCACTTATCATCTTGTAAGTCACCTCAAGGAATGTTGGCATCAGTAATAAAAGAACTTGTACCACAAAACTTTGAAGGCTTTACACAAGAAAACTTGGTAAGCGTTTCAATAATGCCTTGTACAGCTAAAAAAGTTGAAGCAAAACGTCCTCAGTTAATGACTAACGACAGATACGATGTTGACTATATCCTAACAACTCAAGAGTTGGGTAAAATGATAAAAGAAGCTGGTATCGACTTTGCAAGCCTTCAACCACAAGAATTAGACACTCCTTTTGGCGAATACTCAGGAGCGGGAACTATATTCGGTGCTTCAGGCGGTGTTGCAGAAGCAGCATTAAGAACAGCTTATGAAATTGCAACAGGTGAAACTTTAAAAGACGTCGACATTAAACAAGTTAGAGGTATGGATAAATCTAAAACTATCGAATTAGATTTAAAAGGCACTAAAGTTAAAGTAAAAGTCGTAAGTACTCTTAAAGAAGCTGAAAAATGCATCCAAGAAGTAAAAGATGGTACTGCGGACTATCAATTACTTGAAGTTATGGCATGCCCCGGTGGATGTATCAACGGCGGCGGTCAGCCATTAAGCTGTAATGACAGCAAAATCAAAGAAATGAGAGCAAAAGGCTTGTACTTTGACGATGCAAGTTCAGAAATCAGAAAATCACATGAAAATCCAGCTATCAAAAAACTTTATGATAAGTTGCTTGGTAAACCAGGTTCTCATAAAGCTCACGAATTACTTCATACAACATATGAAAACAAATTCGAAGGCTCATATAAAGATATCAAATAATCTTTATAAAGAAGAAAACAAAAAGACCAGATTGTAAAATCTGGTCTTTTTAAATGAAAAAACTATATATTAATTACTGTTGCTTCTTCTTGAGAACTTGTTTGTTCTTTTTTTGTATTTATTAGCATTCAATTTATTACGTTCAGCTTTTTCCTTTTTTTGGTTGTTTTTAGCCAATTGTCTCTCCTAACTATTTTCTATAGCAGTCTGAACAATACACAGGTCTATCACCTTTTGGCTCAAAAGGAACCGTTGTTTCACAGCCACAAGCACTGCATGTAACTTTGTACTGAGGTCTGTCAAAAGAAGATCTTCTAGATTGACCGCCTCTTTGGCTAGAAGCTTTTCTAGCTGAACGGCAACCCGGACATCTTTTAGGTGTTGAAAACCCTCTTTGTGCGTAAAATTCTTGATCCTCTGCTGAGAATGCAAAAGTTTGACCACAATCAGCACATGCTAGTTCTTGGTCTTGAAAATTTTGATAATTCATAAAAACTCTTTCAAATATTGTAACCCTAATACTATCACACAAATACAACAAAAAGTCTATGAGTAGCTTCAAAATTTTCACAATTTATAATATTTGATATAGGGCAAAAGATACTTATCGTGTCTTTTTTCAGGATATGTTTTTAAGTAATTTCCAAGTGAATGTATGGCTAAATCGTTCTGTCCGGTGCTATAGTATATGTTTATCAAATTACCGATTGCTTTAGAATCTGATGGATTCATGACAATAGCTTTTTTAACATAATTTAACGCTTCAGGGTAATTTTTTAAATTCATATAAGCAGCTGAAAGATTAATATATATATTAGAATCTTTTGAACCAAGGCTTATCGCTTTTTGATATGAAGTTATAGCTTGAGTATATTGTTTTGCAGAATACTGCGAATTAGCTAAATCTATCCAGGACTGGGGGTTAGAAGGAACTTTAGACGCAAAATCTTTGTATTCGTCGACTTTTGCGCCGCTCAATACTGCCT
>JAEZOG010000142.1 GCA_023414155.1 Cyanobacteria bacterium OH_CFB_184
ATAATGAACGTTGTTCTATAGTAAGGTTTAACGTCAGAGGCAGAGACTTAGGTTCTACGGTAAAAGAAGGCACTAAGGCTATAAAAAAGAACATTCAGCTTCCCGATGAATATAGAATTGTATGGGCAGGGCAATCAGAAAGCCAAAACCAAGCAAATTTAAAAATGCTGTTTATTTTACCCATAACAATTTTTATGATTGCGATTGTGCTGCACATTCAATACAAAGACTGGCTTTTTGTAATGATAGCTATGTCATCTATAGTAGTTGCCTTTGTAGGAGGAGTGTTTGCACTTTATTTTACACATACTTATTTCTCAATATCAGCAGGCGTTGGTTTTATTGCTGCAATTGGTGTGTGTATCCAAAATGGCGTTATAATACTTTCTTCATTAAGGAACTATAAACACTCGTTTAAAAACAAATGCCGAGTTCTTTTAAAAGCAAGTTTAGTTAAATTAAGACCCGTATTAACAGCCTCTAGCGTTGCAGTACTTGGGTTATTACCTGCTGCAATTTCAAATGGAGTCGGTGCGCAAAGCCAAAAACCCTTCGCTATTACAATCATCGGTTCATTGATAAGTGGAACACTTTTTTCCATATTTTTAATACCTGTTCTATTTAATATTTTCGAATACAAACTTATTGACAAAAAAGAGGTCTCATAATGAAAAACAAATACCTTTTAATACTGATAATATTTATAATTTGCTCTTTTTTATTGACAGGATGCAAAAGTGATAAAGAATCAAAAACTTCTCAAAACATCATTAAACTGACAGCAGAGCAAGAAAAAAATATCAATCTTGAATTGGCAAAGGCAGAATATAATGATCTAGCTCTAGCTATCTCAATTCCCGCTCAATTTAAAGCTGTAACTTTTCTAACAAGTAGACTTTATGCGCCTGTTGATGGGAAAGTAAAAAAAGTATTTGTTGAACCAGGACAGACAGTTAAAAAAGGTGAGCCACTTGTTATCATTCAATCTGATACAATCGGACAAATCGAATCAGAACTTTTACAAAATATAATTCAAATCTCAGCTCAAATAAGAATGTCACAGGCACAGCTTGAATTTGCGAGAAATAATTACAAAAGAGAAAGCGTGTTATTGAGTGAAAAAGTCACTTCTAAAAAAAGCTGGGAAGAATCAAAAACTCAGATGTATAAAGAAATGGCGAACCTATCAGCACTAGGAGCTCAAAGATCATCATTAATCTCTGTGTACCAACAACGTTTAAATCTATATGGAGCAGATAGCAGCGTCATCAACAGGGTCATTTCCACAAACAAAATTTACCCCTTCATAACAATTAAGAGTCAATTGAATGGAATCGTTATGAAAAGGGACATAAACGAAGAAGAATTTGTTCAGCTAAACAAAGAAATGTTTGAAGTTTCTGATTTAAATAAAATTTGGCTCGTCGGTTACTTGTTCGAAAAAGATATAAATTCAGTAAAAGTATCAAATAAAGTCACAGCTACAATCAATGACACAGAAAAAGTGACAGGTGAAGTTACTTATATATCGCCAAACCTGGACAATAACACAAAAACTATGGAAGTTAGAGCTGAAATCGACAATAAAACCCTCAATTTAAAGCCTAATATGTTCGCTGATATGCTCATTAACACAGGTGTAAAAAACGCTCTTATAATCCCAAAAAGTGCAATCCAAAAACTTGGTGACAGCAACCTTGTATATGTAAAAATAAGTCCACATACTTACGAAGAAAGAAAAATAGAAACAGGAACCGGTAATGATAAACAAGTAGAGATTATAAGCGGGGTCAAAGAAGGAGAATTTGTAGTCACTAATGGTTCTTTCTCTCTGTTAGGTGAAAGCATCAAAAAGGACGAAAGAGAATAAATTATAGGCTTGAAAAGAATTTAACGCTTTGATAAACCCTTGGACTTGGTCTGTTTATTACATCTTTTTGCTCATTTGTAAGTAAAATAATCTTGGACTTAGGGAATAGCTTTTTCAACTTTTTATCATCATCAAAGCAAACTACTATATAGTCAGGGTTTGATTTTATTGCATATTCAACAGAGATAGATGGATAATATCCTTTCACACTCTGAGTAACAGAATTATGACCTGATTTTTTTATCACATCAGTTATGAAACTATCAGAACCAACCGTAATCATTGGATTTGTCTGGATTATGTACAATATTTTTTTGGGATTTTTTGTTTTATTTAATGATATTTGAGCTTTAATATTTTTTATTAACTGCTCTGCTTGCTTCTCTTTAGATGTCATTTGACCGATAAATTTTATATTTGAATAAATATCCTCAACACTATTCATCTTGAAATACAATGGTTTAACGTCTGTATATTTAAACTCGTTGAAAGTACCTTCAGTTGCTTCAACTGTAAATATATAATCAGGATGAAGTTTAATTATTCGTTCTTTGTTTAAAAAATAACTATCTCCTATAATCGGCTTTGACTTTGCTTCTCGAGGATAATTACATCTGCTTGAAACCCCAATCAAAGAATCTTGCGCTCCGATTGAATATATTATTTCTGTAATTGATGGGCTAACACTGACATAGGTACTTTCTTTAGCCATTACAAAATTGCTGAAACCAGCTATAAATATAAGTATAAATAGACTTTTAATTAAATATTTGCACATGGAAATTTTCATCATTATTTATTACTTTAAACTGAATATCGTAGATTTTATTTAAGTTTTCACTTGTAAAAAAAGCATCCTTCTTATCAGCGATAATCTCTTTTTTACTATTAATACCTATAAAATAATCGCCATAACTAGAAGACAAATTCAAGTCGTGCAAAATGATAATAATCGTAACGCCATCGTTTGTAAGTTTTTTTATAATATCTAATACCTTAATTTGATTAATCAAATCCATATTAGAAGTGGGTTCATCAAGCATAATCAGATTAGCACCTGAAATTAAACCGATAGCGATATTGGCTTTTTGCAACTCACCTGAACTTAAATTCTCAATTAAAACATCTTTTTTATCAAATATTTCAAGCTGATTTAATATCTCATCAATTTTGTTTTTCTCTTCAATATTCAAATGCCATTTCCAAGATTTTTTAAAGAAAATAGAGGAAATATATTCTGAAAGCGTAACTCCTTGAACATAATTGATCTTTTGAGGAAGATAAAAGATATTTTTTGTATTAACTTTCAACTCTGCTTTTTTAGGTTTGATTGCACCAGAAATAACCTTTAAAAGAGTGGTTTTTCCGACACCGTTTGGACCAACGATAACGCTGATTTTATCTTTTGGGATTTTCATACTCAAATCTTCAAAAAATGGTTTATTTTCAAAATCTAAAGATAAATTTTTAATCTCAATCATTGAAAATGTTTCCTTTCTTCGTCAAAAAGAAAACAAAAATCGGAGAACCGATAAATGCAATAACAAGCCCTAGTGGGATTTGAAGAGGATATATCACTGTTCTGGCGATATAATCTGCTATTAAAATAAAAGATGACCCCAGCAATATATTAGTCACAAATAAATATCTATAATCCTGACCTACAAGCATTTTAGATATTTGAGGAATGATTATACCGATAAAACCGAGTATCCCTGCTGCAAAAACACTTAACGAAGTTAAAAATGCTGAAGTTAGGATTATTAATATTGAATAAAAGTTTGTTTCTTTAACTGAAGCGCTTAGCAAATTTTTATCCAGTCTTAAGTAATTTAACTTTGGGATCAAGAAAACACAGGCAACTAATACAAACAAATAGACAATTAAGAGCATTTTATTTGAAAGCATATCGCTGCTGCTAAATCCGCCTGTTAAAATAAACATCATCACATAAGCTTTTTCAGGGTTTGTCAAAATAATAAGCGAAATCAATGAACTGACAAATATATTCATCGAAAGCCCTACTAATATTAATTTTGTGATCGAAAACTTTCTCAATCCTGAAAACATTATTACTACAACAGAAGATATCAATGCACCTAGAAATCCAAACAATGAATAATTAGCACTTTTAAAAAACAGAATAGATAAAACGATCCCCAACCCTGCGCCAGAAGAAATACCTGTAATATATGGTTCAGCGAGAGGGTTTTTAGAAATAGCCTGCATAAACAATCCTGCAAGTGCAAGGCAAGAACCTGCAACCACGGCTTTTATGGCTCTAGGGTACCTAAGCAACTCAAGTATCATACTATCTGAATCATTAGACAAGCTAAAAGATTTCAAGAATAATTTAATACCAGAATCGTTATGTCCTGCAAAAATAGCTAAATATAAGCAAACAATGAAAAGTATCAGTAATGTAGAAATTATGCTTATTTTTTTTAATTTACTCATTCTTACCATTGGTCAATTATATCATAACTTGTCGCGCTCAGGCAGATTGTACTTAAGAAATATTCCGCTCATAAAATGAATGCCAGGCGCATAATAATAAACATTTGAGCTTCTGTACATTGAAATATCTTGATTTAAGAGATTGTACACCACTGTTTTAAAATATACGTGAGTGCTTTTAACGCTGAAGAGTCTTACAGTAGTGCCAAGTTTGACATCTACATAAGCAGGCGTTTTAGCACCTGTTGAAGAAGATACCACCCTATTTGACGCAGCTTCCACTCCTACAAAAGATGTCACTCTTTCTGTCGGGGTCCAATAGATAGTCCCATTGATTCGATTACGAGGACAAGCAGGCAAGTCGTAGCCGGTATCAAGGTCTTGAGAGTTGGTATATGTATAATTCAAAACCGTTTTAAATTTTGTATTAGGTTCCCAGGTGGCCCTAGCTTCATATCCGTTGACCTTTGCCCTGTTTAAATTTTTATATGTGCTGTTCCAAGTGACAGGATCTGAATAGTAGCTTATATAATCCCTGTAGGTATTTTGAAAATAGCCAAGGTCAAAAGAGAGTTTTTTCTCAAAAAAGCTCTGTTCTATACCTGCATCCCAGCCGTTAGAGGTTTCAGCTTTTAAGTTAGGATTTGGAAGCAAACTAGACCAGCCATAATTGGCTCTAGCAAAGCGCTGATAAAGAGTTGGAGTATTTACACTTTGACCCCAAGAAGTTCTAAACTTGGTTGTTGCTCCATTGATTTTAAAAGTTGGCAATACCAATGCAGCAGAGCCGTTTGGCAAAACGTACGTTCCAAAAGCGGAATTATTTACTAACCTTGCACCACCTCTTATAAATAGTTTATCTTTTATATTGATTAAATCATTTACAAAAATATCATTCTGTACAGTGTTTCCGTCGAATCCACCTTTTGATTTTGCTCCCCAAGAAATATCATAAGTATTGGTATCAATGAATTCGCTCTCAAGATTGTACCCAACAGAAACAGTATTCCAGTCTTTGTATTTAACGTTATGCTGTGTCATAAAATTCAATCTGGTACTGGATATCTCAGATAAAGACTTGTATGAAGCATCTGAATTTATTTTATCAGGTAAAAGATAATTGTCAGAATTGTTGTGATAAATACCAAATTTTGTATTGTAGTTATAATAATCTTTTGGTGAATGATCAAAAGAGAGAACTTCCATCACATCTATGTTTCTTGAATAGCTGTTTGGCGATTGATACATAGAATAACTGGAGTTATCAAAACCAATACCTATATTTTTTCTTGCTTTTGACACACGAAAAATATTTCTTACTTCTGCTTTGTTTTCAAAAACTCTAACCCCGATATTAGAAACCAAATTCAGATTGTTATAATCATCATTGTGGATCGTCCCAAGATTACTTGTTTTCATTCCGCCATCTGTTTTATGCCAGGTAACACCAAGGTAATAATCTTTTTTTTCATCGCCATACATAACTGCAAAGCGTTCTTTAAATGAACCTATATTACCCATCCCAGACTCTACTTCAACTGACAATGGACCGCTTCCTCGTCTTGTTTGAAGAGAAATCAAACCACCTGAGGTATTAGTTCCACCGACATTACCTTGCATCCCACGGATTATTTCAACTCTTTCTAAGTCATCAGAAAGTAAAAATTGAGGCTCAAATCCAGGGGTCATAAGAGAAGGTCGATCACCTCTCACTCCGTCAATAGTCAATCTTACTCTGTCTGTGCCTCTTAACCTGATTGTAGAAGGCGAACCCAATGAACCATTAGCATTTTGAACGGTTAACCCTGCTGCTTGGTTTAGCAAATCGCTTATAACAGGAGAACCTTGATTGCGAATATCCTCAAGGTTTATTACATCTACACTTGCACCAGCTGATTCAATCGGCTCTGCATAATTACTTAGTGAATAAACTTCCTTTTTTTTGATTTCCCCATAGATAACAGGTGAAGGAACATATTCATCAACTTCTTCTATCGCACAAGCAATACCGTTAAACGACACCAAAGCAATGACGGCTAAACCACAAAATATTTTTCTATACATAAAAAGCACCTTATACTCGTAAGAATTGATCCTTAATAAGTGTTCTGACTTTGGCGATAGCCTTTACAGTTGCGGTACAGTCTTAGATTTTAACTAAGTTTCCTTACTAAGAATTTCATTGTAACACACAGACAATAATTTGAAAGCAATTTTTAAATTTAGAGTTTTTATATAAATACATAACTGGAGCCAAAAGAATGCGAATAAATTCCCTTACATCATTTCAGGGTAAAAATATACAAAAACAAAAGTTACAAAAAAAACACAATAATCAAACAGATACGCCAAAAGAGGAAAACACCCAACTATTCAGTAAAAAAGAAAAAAAAATACTCGGCTCAGTTGCTGTTATTTCTTTAATGTTGCCAACAATTACATATGGGATAAAAACAGCAAACAATAACAGAATACTAAATAATGAAATTTCAAAAATAAATTCAATTACAAATGAACTACAAATAGATGAAGAGCAAAAAGACCCTGTTGTTGCCGTTATAGATAACTTTTTAAAAGAAGTAGATATTGATAAAGACGGCAAATATGATATTTCTCACGGCAGGGTCGTGTCATACATACTTCAAGAAAATAACCCTAATGTCAAAATAATGGCCTGCGACAATGGAAACAGCAATGCAAAAGCTACAAACCTGAGAATATTAGAGATCTTAGATTATATTAAAACAGGAAAAAGAATTGATGCAGTAAATGTATCACTAGCAAAGTCAGTAACTTTTGAAGATTTATCAACTTTTATTGGTGCAGAAATAACTCCTGAGAACATCTGTGAGTATAAAAATCAAATAGTAGAAACTCTAAAAACCAGATCCATAGACCACATACATTCTAATAGCTTTGAGGCAGCAGCAAATACTGATAAAAACATTGCTGAAACAATAATAAACCTTGAAAAAGTCATTGAAGCAGGCGTACCCGTTTATATTGCAGCAGGAAACGACGGCAAAGACAGCATAAATTTGCTCACTCTTGTAGATGGAGCAATTATCATTGGAGCAAAAGAAGATGGGGCAAAAGCATCATATTCAGCTGATAACTGCCTTATTGACAGATGGGTTGACGGTACAGCAACAGGTACTTTAATAAAAGAAAACGATCAAATAATCGGATTTGACATCACTAAAGACGGAGTTGCTGACATCAAAAAAAATGAACTATCAGATGAATCTTTTTTATCTGAAGAAAAAGAAATAGCATTAAAAGGCACATCTGTAGCCTCTCCAAGAGCAATCGCTCAAGACTTACAAAATCAAAATTAAACCGTATCATTATCCCTAATCATACGGTTTAAAATATGTATTGAAACGGTCTAACTCACAGGTGTTAAAACTATTTTTCTATAAAGACCATCATACTTCTTGGAGATATATTATGGTTTTTATCTACTTTTATTTCATCACCTGATTTTACAAAGTTATTTATACCTTCAGAGTATTCGCTTGTATCTGCAACGAAATACCAATTTTTACCAGGAAGGTTCTTCGGTAAAGTGACATTGACGTTATAATCACCTTTATTTAAAGCAGTATAAATTGAAGCAGCTTTGTCGCCGTATTCTGTACCGTCAATTCTAAATGCCAAAAAGTG
>JAEZOG010000215.1 GCA_023414155.1 Cyanobacteria bacterium OH_CFB_184
CATGTAACGAAATATTAATTTTCTATTACATTTATAATATAATCGGTTTCATATGGAATAATTTAATTATGAATGTATTATCAGATAATAATTTAAATAATAAAATTCTTTATATCACTGGCGGCGGAGGTAGCAGCAAAAACTCCATTAATATCTCCACTTTATCAGCTATTGTGGCCAGTTCTATCGGGCTTAAAGTTATAAAACACGTTAGCTTTGAAAGCAATAAAAAATGTTCAAGTATAGATTTTTTAGATGCTTTAGGAATCAAGGTTTCTAAAACCATCAAGGACATTGAGTCAAACATAGATAAAAAAGGGATTGCTTTTATTGAGGCTATGCCCGAGCACGTTTTGGAAAACCTTTGCCCGCTTGTTGCTCCAGTCAGTCATACAATAAGGTTTGTAGGGATTTCTGACGTTAATAAAGCTATGGGGTACCTGTTTGAACTTAAAAGTAAAGGATATAAAAGAGCAGTAGTTGTCTGTTCTTCTGACCCTTTGTTTGATGAAGTCAATGTTTGCGGTTTCACTCAGATTTTTGAATTAATAAATGATGAAATAAAAAACTATGTAGTAAACCCATCAAATTTTGGAATTCCAGAAGCTGAAACTGTTTCTTTAACAGGCGCTACACCCTTGTATAATGCTAATTTGAGCAAGGATCTTTTAAACAAAAAAATCTCAGGAGCAAAATTGGACGTGATTGCGATGAATGTTGGTGTTATGATATATATGTCGGTACTTGCTGATTCTCTTCAAAAAGGGATTATTATGGCATATAAAGCAATAGATTCCTTAAGAGCGTCAGATAAATTGGAAAGTTTACGAGGATAAGTTTTGTTGGATTCATCTTTTTGGTTTGATGCTGCTAGAAGTTTATACGGAATGGCATCTTATTACAATAAAAGCGGGAAAGCTTTAATGCCATTGAGATATAGTCTTGAGCTTACATACAGGTGCAATCTTGAGTGCCCTTATTGTTATGTAGGTGATGATCGCAACAAACAAGAACTTACAACTGAAGAGTGGATGAAAGTTATCGATCAAATCCCTTTTTATGCTCTAGTAACGCTTATTGGAGGCGAAGTACTTTTAAGAAAAGACTTTCTTGAACTTTTTATTAAAGCCTCTAAAAAAACTTTTGGAAAAGTTAATATTGTTTCAAATGGCATACTATTAAATGAAAACTTGATAGATGAACTTATTAAACATAATCTTTTATTATTGTCGGTTTCATTAGATGGTTATGGCGAAAATCACGACATAAACAGGAATAAACCAGGCATATTTGATAAAATAATCTCTAATCTCGAGCTTTATAAAACAAAAAGAAAAAACAATAAGCCAATGCTTGATATCAAGACAATTGTTTTAGAAAACAACCTTGATGACCTGGTGGCTTTATACAAACTGTGCAAAGAGATTAATGCTGATTTTTATTCGGTTTCGTTTAAAAGAAACTGTAATTTAAAACAAAATTCTGTTTTAAGAGATACTTTCGGTGAAGAATTTTATAATCAAGAGTTCCCGATCGAACCATACTTTGATATGGAGCACTTTAAAGAAGTGTATAAAGAAATTGAAAGCTTAGAGAAAAATTCCAACACAAAAATTAGATGGGCGCCAAAATTTAAGCCCACAGGGGATATTAATACTATAGAGAAGTTTTTCACGCTAGGAAATAAACCTGTGTCAGAAATCTATAATCCTTGTTATTATCCTTTTTCAAATATATTGATAAGCCCTCAAGGGGATATTTACCCTTGTCTTTCATACAAAATTGGCAACATAAAAGACCGAAAACTCATTGATGTATACAATGATCCAAGGTTTGCATGTTTTAGAAAAAACCTCAAGGCTTCTAAGTTATTTAATTCTTGCCAAATGTGTTGTGAATTGTGGCCTAAAATCCAATAAGCATAGAGAGTTCAGAGTATTTCATCTTTAATGATTCTGCCACTGCTTCATTTGTAAGTTTTCCTGCGTAAGTATTAAACCCTTTTGCTAGTTCAGGGTATTTCTTCGCCGCTTCAACAGGACCTAGGTTTGCAATATGCATAAGGTATTTTTGTGTGGCATTTGTTAATCCTAAAGTAGAAGTTCTTGCTACAGCGCCAGGTATGTTTGCAACGCTATAGTGAACAACTCCGTGCTTTTCATAAGTGGGATTAGCGTGAGTTGTTATTCTGTCAATTGTTTCGACTATTCCGCCTTGATCTATAGCAACGTCAACTATCACTGAGCCGCGTTTCATTTTTTGACAGTTTCTTCATCTACAAGGTGAGGAGCCTTTTTGCCCGGTATTAATACAGCACCGATTAATGCATCAGCCTGTTCAGCCTGATTAACTATATTATAGTGATTTGACATATATGTTTTTATCTTAGATCCAAAAATTTCTTCTACGTGTCTAAGGCGATTTAAATCTATATCTAAAATTCTAACGTCAGCGCCCATTCCAACAGCTATTTTTGCAGCACTTATACCTACAACACCTGCTCCGATTATGACTACTTTTCCTGGTGCAACCCCTGGGATTCCACCTAATAATACACCAGCTCCGCCGTGATGCTTTTCTAAGACATTGGCAGCTATTTGAACTGACATTTTGCCTGCAACTTCGCTCATAGGAACTAACAATGGGAGTTGCCCATCTTCTGTTTGTATAGTTTCATAAGCAATTGCAGTTATTTTCTTTTCTAATAAAGCTTTTGTTAATTCTTTTTCAACGGCTAAGTGCAAATATGTAAATAATGTCTGACCTTCTTTAAACAAAGGATATTCAGACGGTTGCGGTTCTTTTACTTTTACAATAATATCAGCGATTGCATAAACTTCTTCAATAGAGCTTAGGATTTTTGCACCTTGCTCAATGTATTCAGAATCAGCAAAACCGCTGTTAACGCCTGCATCTTTTTGAATATATACTGTGTGAGAACATTTGATTAAATCTCTAACTCCTGAAGGCGTGATCGCTACCCTATTTTCATTAGTTTTAATTTCTTTAGGGATTCCAATAATCATAATGTCTCCTTTCAATATTATTCTTTATTTTGTAAGGCTTCTTCTATTTCATTAATTATTAATTTTGTTGCTGCAACTGGATCATCAGCAGAGGTAATTGGTCTTCCTATAACCATATAATCAACTCCTGCATTGATTGCATCAGCAGGTGACACAACTCTGATTTGGTCGTTAACAACAGACCAGGTTGGTCTGATTGCTGGGCACATAATCATAAAATCTTCGCCGAGTTCTTGTCTGATTTTTTTAGCTTCTGTAGCAGATGCCACAACTCCGCTTATTCCTGCTTCTTTCGCAATTTTTGCTATGTGAGCAACATATTCATCGATATTTACTTTTACATTCAATTCTTCTGTTAAAGTTCTTTGTCCAAAACTTGATAACAAAGTAACTCCAAGTATAGTTGGAGGTGCTATCTCCATTTTTTTAGCTGTTTCTTTGCACAGTTTTACAGTGGTAGAAATCATTTTGGATCCGCCACTTGCATTTATGTTAAAGAAATCTATACCTTTTTTCATTAGATTAACACTGGCTTTTGCCACTGTG
>JAEZOG010000229.1 GCA_023414155.1 Cyanobacteria bacterium OH_CFB_184
TATAGATTTAGGCATACTCAAACTCTCTTACTGTAATTTTATCCTATTTTTTATTTTTAGTTTAATTTTTTTGAATTTCTTTACGACAGTTAACGCAATTTTAACTTGTTCAAGTTCTTTTTGATAATACTTTTTTTGATCTTCCATGAAATTCTTCATTCTAAACAATTCTTCTTCACTATTTTGTTTTAGCTCAGTAATTTTTTGTTCATAGTATTCTTTTTGATTATTAAAAACAATATCCGCTTGTGTTTTTTGCTCTGAGAGTTTTTGCTCCAGATTATTAAAGTGCCACTCATCAATTTCATTTTTTATACGGTCAAAATCATTTTCCAGCCATTTTTGTTGGCTTTCCAATTGGTTCTGAATTTCTTTTTGGCAATCATTTTTGATTTCTAATATTTCTGCATCTTTTTGTTGAATTTTATCATTATATTCTGCTTCTTTTTGCCTTGCTATCTGTTCATTTTGTCTATTCATTAACTCTTTTTGCTCAGTTAATAGCTTTTCGTATAATTCTTTTTGATTATGAATTTCATCTATATATTTAGTTTCAATTGAATTTTTTAAAACATCTGTTTCTTCTTTTATTCTTTTTTCATACCACTCTTTTTGATTTTTTAATTCTTGAGAGTGTTCTTGCCTCGATGCAACTTCTGCCTCAAAAAGTTTTGACTCATAAAATTCCATAATAGATTGATGACTAAGATTTCTTCTATGTTTTATTTCTTTTATTCTTTGTTTTGCATTTTTATACCTTAAAAAAAGAGAATTATTACACTCAACAAAAGTACTTTTTCTTACAAGGATAAATTCTTCATAAAAATAAAAACTTTTTAAAACCTCAATATCAATACCCTCGATATCTAAAGATTTGAACACTTTTTGCATTTTAAAATAGAATTCTTTTTGATATTTTTTATCTACAAGTGTATATCTATGAAAAAGGTCATTGATAACCCAGCCAACTATGTTATTTCTTATTTGATTATAAAAAGGTGTTGATTTTAAAGACTCATATGTACAAGAAACCATATCAATCCTGTCTAAAACCTTAGCTCCAAGATTAGACATCGTTGAACCTATCCTGTTTGATCTATAAAAATATAAAAAATCTCTGACTATACTTACTTTTTTTGCTTTTAAATATGTTTCATAGAAAAAAGGTAAATCTTCATATATATATCCTTCTTTAAATGAGGCTTTGATTTTTTGCAAAAAGTCTTTTTTGTATATTTTGTTCCAAATTGCAACGTTTAAATCCAAAATAAAATCTTTTGTTTCTTCTGGAGAAAAAGCTCTATTATCAAATTCACCAGAAAAATTTGATAAATTATAATAAGGAATGTTATGAGACGATTTTTGTGTATATTCGTTGTGCAAATGAGTAGCGCACATAGTAATATCAGTATCATATGAGCTTGCACTTTGATATAATTTTTCAAACATATCAAGTTCGACCCAATCGTCCCCATCGACAAAGCCTATATATTCGCCTTTTGCAATTTTTAACCCAACATTCCTTGCATAAGCTTGCCCTTTTCGCTCAGGCTCAGATAAAATCTTTATCCTTGAATCACTGGCAGAGTATTCTTTTAGAATATTTAAAGAATTATCTTTAGACCCATCATCGATACAAATAATTTCGATATCTTTAAAAGATTGATTAATCAGAGTATCAAGACAACTTCTTAAATACCCCTCAACATCATTCACAGGAACTATTATCGATATTTTTACTTCTGTCATTTATACTTTGCTTCCAATTCGGAATAGTTAAACTTAAGCTTTATTTTTAACTTTAAAACTTTTATAAATAGATAATCCTCACAATACCAAACATCAACAAAGAAATTGTCTTGTTTTTTTATGGTTTTTTTATGTTTTTTATATTTAAAAGTATAATGCTCCGGGGTAAAATATAAAATTTCCATTATTTTGAACATTATTTTTTCTTTTAGAGTAATTTTGGGAATTCTGGACAAATCACCTGAATAAATCAAATAATCTTCAAAGCTCTTTTCTTTTATAGTAACCAAATGCTCATGTGTCCACTTGTTCATTTCTTGTACTTTTTGCATATCGTACAACTCATGCCCAAAAAATGGTTCAAAAGCCTTTAATCGATTAAAAAATTCTTCTTTGTATTCTTTTTTAATCACCTTGAAACGATATGATGCATCGTGGAATTTTTTTTCTAAAAAATAATATTTTATCTGCTCATAATAAGGTTGGTTTTTCATTTGATTCCAAATCATTTCTGTCACATCCAGAATATTAATGAAATTTTTATCACCTTTTTGGACAATAGAATTAGGTCTGTTTATTCTGTAGTAATATAAAAAATCCCTGATAAGCGAAACTCGATCCATTTTAAAATATGCAGTATAAAAGAATGGACCATCCTCAAATATCAAACCATCAGGGAAAAATATCTGATTTTCTTCAATAAAACTTCTTTTATAAATTTTATTCCATGCCATAACGCAAACATCCAGCATGAAATCAACAGTATCAAAATGATTAAAAGCACGGCCGTCAAAGGATTTGTCAAAATATCCCAAAGTATAATAATCATCATCGTCTACAATTTTTTTGGTTGTATCGTCATATTTGTGAACAGCACAAATACTCATCTGCGAATCATACTCTTTTGCATTTTTATAGAGCTTTTCAAACATTTTTTTATCAACCCAATCATCAGAGTCGACAAATCCCAAATATTCGCCTTTTGCAATCTTCATGCCGGCATTTCTAGCAGAAGATAAACCGCCGTTTTCTTTATCTAATATAACAATTCTTGAATCTTTTTTCGCGTATTTAGTAAGTATTTCTCTGGATTTATCTGTTGAACCGTCATTTACACAAATTATCTCAATATCTTTTAATGACTGCTTAATGATAGTATCCAAACACTTTTTTAAATACTTTTCAACATTATATACAGGAACAATTATTGATACTTTTATGTGATTCATGATTTCTTTTTTACTTTTTTGTATTCTCATTACCGGACAAAAGTCTTTTGATTTTAGAAAAAGGTTTCATTTTTTCTTCATACTCTGTTTTTAAATCATTCATTTTTTGTGAATGTTCAATTTTTTGATTTTCAAATTCTGTTTTCAAATTATGCATAAGCTCTTGAAGGTTTGATATTTCAGATTTTTGAACAATCACATCAGCTGTTTTGGCTTCTATTTCTATATTTTTTTCATGAATTACCGCCTCTAAATCAAGACTTCTTTGAGATAATTCACTTATTTTTGCCTCAGAAATTCTTCCATTTTCTTCAAGCTGATTAACATTATTTTGACACTCGCCTAATCTGTTTTCCAGTTCTGTTTTTTCATTTTGAAGGAAATTAATATACTTTTCTAAATC
>JAEZOG010000291.1 GCA_023414155.1 Cyanobacteria bacterium OH_CFB_184
TTGTTTTGCCTTTGCCATCTCCTGTGTAAACTTGAATGTAGCCGTGTTTTTCAAAATAAGGGTTTATTAAATTATTATTATCGTTATTGTCCATTTGTTTTTAACTTATTTAAAAAATGCAATTATAGATTTTAGTATTGAATCTTGTATATTTTGAGGAGCCTTTTCGATAAGATTTATTGCCTCATTAAATTTGGCGTTAGAATTATAGCAACTTTTAACATATTCTTCATCCCCATTAAAAAACCATTCGACTTTTTTTGAGTATAAATTCGCCAATGTCTTCAGTTCAAACACATCTAGTTTTCTGTTTCCGCTTTCAAGAGAGGAGATAGAAGAAATAGGAATGTTTAAAGCCTTTGACGCAGTTTCTTGATTTATTTGCGCATCTAGTCTGGCTTTTTTAAGTTTTTGTCCTAATTCTTTTCTGGTCATATAATCTCTAAATTTCTTAATATGAGATAATCATAGCTTTTTTGATTCAATATCGCAATTTCGTTTGTGTGAATTTTTGTAACATTTGCTTTAAATCAGCACTATCATGTTAAAGAGCTACCTTTGACGTGTCGAAAACATGAATGAAGGGCTAATAATAAGGTTAAGCTCTGAATAAAAAAGGGGTGTCATTATGGTCGATTTTGGAAAATTGACTACAAGTCAAAAAGAATTGCTATTAAAAATGAGTGAAAATTTCAGCGGTCAAATGGTAACTGGCCAGTATATTTTAGATGCAAGTATTTTTAAAGGTAATTCATATAAGGAATGGCTAAGTCAAGCTCAAAATGCTAGTGGTGAAACCAAAGCATTATTTGATGATTTGTCTAAATTTGGGCTTGAAGAAGTCTATAAGTTTTTAGATAAAGATGGCAATGATGAACTTGATGAAAAAGAAATAAGTTTGTTTAGCAGCTTTGACACTAATGAAAAAGAAGCTACAAGTCTTAAAACCGTTTATGGGATAAATAATCCTGAAAATAAAATTACGGCGTATGATTCTATAGGTTTATTAGGCTTAGTTAGCGAGGCCGTTTCAGATGCTGAAAAAAATAAGAAAACACAAACAGATACGGTAGAAGAGAAGCCTCCTGTTGAAACTCCTAAGAAAACTGAAGAAGTAAAAAATGAGGTTAAGACTGAAACACCAAAAACAGAAGAAGTAAAAAATGAGGCTAATCCTAAAAATAGTGAAGTTACTGTCACAAAATGGGGTGTAAAGCCTTCAAATGGCGATCAAAATGATTGCCTGCTAAGAATAATCCAGAATAACTATGGTAAAGACATAAAATACGGTACTGAAGAGTACTGGACATATGCCAATGCTGTGATGAAAGCAAACCCAAAAATTTATGATTCAGGAAGAAAAATCGTCGGCGGAAATAAAGTAGATAGTACTGTTATTTATACTGGCGAGAAAATAAAGCTGCCTACAGTTACAATTAAAGCAGATGATCCGGCTGATGACCCGCCACCAGCTGATGATCCACCACCAGTTGATTCTAAAAATAATTTAGTTGAAAAAATCGAGGTTAAGAATGGTCAACCGACAGTAGTTGGTTATACTGAAACCAAAAAGGATGGCGATAATACTACAGTCACAACATATGATCTTAATAAAAATCCTGATACAGCAACTACATCTGATATAAATAAAAGAACTACCCAATACGTACTATATGGCGATGATGGTAGTATCAAATCCAGTACTGTAACAAAATGGGATCCAAATGATAGTTCTAACAATGCAAGTCGAACTCAAATAGTACGCAAAGAAGATGGCACTTATACAATAAAAAAATACTATAAAGAGCTAGGTGTGTGGTCAGATGGGCTTCCTTGCGATAAAGATGGCAATCTTGTAAATGGATATACTCAAAAAGTAACAGATGGAGGCCGCACTACTATTATTTATGATGCGAATAATAAGCCTGTTTCAGAAGTGTACAAGAATGATAAAGGTATACAGTACATCAAAAAGTACAATAGTGATGGTTCTTATACAAGTATTAAGATTGGCTCTGATGGGAACAAAGTTGAAGAAAAGTATGATATAAATGGTAATTCTTCAGGTGAAAAAACAAAAGAAACCTCAACTTATACTCCAACAGCAAGCGTGACTGAGTTGGCTGATGATTTTTCTGCAACAATGAAAAGTACAATTGAGGCATCATCAGATTGCTCAAGAAAACAAAAATATCAACTCTATAAGGAGCAATTAGAAGAATATAAAGCGAAAATTCTTACTCTAAATGATGATGAAGTTCAGCAACTTGTAAGTGAAATGTCAAAAGAAGATTTGCTTAATTTATCTGAGATGCTAGATTCAAGTTATCTCCACGGATTTTTAAATTTAGGTTGTACATCCCTTGATGAAAGTCAACAAGATTTAATTGATAAATTATTCACACCAAATTTAGAATACCCAGATAACATTGAAAAAATTCAAAAATTCTTAACAGAAATTCCAAAAGATAAGGATGGTTTTAATACTTATTCGGTTAATTATACTGTTTTTGAGAGCTTTGAATCTAATTTTACTAAGGTCTTAGAAAATAATTATTCGTTTGAATCTATGGATAGTTCCGATAGGGCGAAAATATTAAAATCTTATATCAATACATTTACTCTATCAGGTTATGACCCTAAGATGATTGAAAAAATTCTTACCCCAAAAGCTAATGACTATGATTCTATAAATGCAATCAATGATACTGTGAAAAAATCAGGAATAACTGATAGTAATTATACATATCTTGCTACTCAAGTTGTATCAACTAAGTTAAAATCATTTACAAAACAGGATTATATTGAATTTATAAAACAGCATGGCACGTCAGGAATAGACTCATATATGCTTGAGTTAACCGGTCAATATTCAATAAATAAAATTCCAGGCTATACTTCTTTCCTAGCTGCGAAAATTGAATTAGGAATATCTTAAAAAAGATCAAAAGACGGATTTATGTCCGTCTTTTTTCTTTCATTGAATCAAAGCTTTTTTTAGTTATAATATTTTTATGAAGAAGTCTGAGTTATTATTACCTGCCGGGAGCATGGAAAAGTTAGAATATGCAATCAGATATGGAGCGGATGCTGTGTATCTTGGTATGGTTGATTTCAGCTTGCGTGCTATGAGAAAAGGCGAGCTTATTACTGCTGAAAATCTTAAAAGTTCAATTGATCTGGCTCATTCTCTAGGTGCTAAAGCATATTTAACTTTAAATATTTTTGCGTTTAATGAAGATATTGAAAATCTAATAAAAGTTGTTGACGTTATAAAAGATGCAAAGCCTGATGCTATAATTCTTTCAGACTTTGGTATTTATAATGTTGTAAAAAAATATCTGCCGGAAATAGATATTCACGTTAGCACTCAAACTAATATTTTGAATTATGAAACTGTTAAATTTTGGCAGGATTTAGGTGCTACAAGGGCTATTTTGGCAAGAGAACTTTCTATAAAAGAAATAGCAGAAATTAAAAATAAAGTTCCTGATATGGAGCTTGAAGTTTTTGTCCATGGAGCCCAGTGTGTTTCATTCTCTGGCCGTTGTATGATCAGCGATTATATGACTGATGGAGAGAGAAAGGCAAATCATGGAGGATGCGCCCAGCCTTGCAGATGGAGCTATAAGTTGCTTGAAGAGACTCGTCCTGGTGAATATTATGAAATTAATCAAAACGAGCGCGGAACTCATATTTTAAGCCCTAAGGATTTGGCACTGATTAATTATTTACCTCAATTGATGGATGCCGGTGTTGATTCTTTTAAAATTGAAGGTAGAACTAAAAGTTTGTACTATGTTTCTGCTGTTGCTAAAGCATACAGAGATGCGATAGATGAATATGCTCAAACAGGTAAGGTTTCTGAGGAAAAGAATTACAATGAAGTTATAAAAATTGGCAACAGAGGCTATACAACAGGATTTTTCTTAAATAAACCTGATGAACAAGGTTATAGTTATGATATTTCTAAAGGCCTTGCAG
>JAEZOG010000015.1 GCA_023414155.1 Cyanobacteria bacterium OH_CFB_184
ATATGCAACTGTTAAATCAACATTAAATGCAAACACAAACATCGCAAACAAAGACATTAAATCAAATGAAGATATTGTATACAACGCAGAATCCAGTGCCAACCTATACTCAAAATCCAACATAGTCACAAGAGGTATTGCTCCTGTAGCTGATGGTGAAAGCTACGCAAGAAATATTGCCAATAACAATGTTAATCTCTTATCAGGAATGACATCTGAAAGCGGAAAAGACACCTTTATACAGGCACTCAGCTCTAGTATGGTTAAATCGATTATAGAATCTGACTCTCAAGGTTTATTGTGGGATTTTGGGGACACAAATACAAATGCAATCGTTACTAATAACAATAAAATTGATATTCAATCAGGAGCCACTTTAACTTCAACAGACAAAATAGCTTTGTATGCACAGGATTCAACAAATACAAGCGGTTCTAAAACTGCAAAAACCAAGTTTTATTTATTATTTGGAATTCCTATAACCATAAGAAAATATTCCAATAGTGATGATTCAAGCCAAAGCAGTAAAACAGTAACAAATACTGTAAATATTGACGGTCAAGTTGAAAGTGGAAAAGGCGCAATCAGACGTTTACATATAGCTTCAGACGGTACTACAACAGGAAATATAGCCGTCGGAGATACAGAAACTCTTGCAACTGCAAGCACTGAAGAATTAAAAAACGAGAAAAATGACATCACTGATGAATACAACACAACTAAAACGGCATATGAATCAGCACAATCAAATCAATCTAAAATAATTCAAGACAACACAAAAATAATAAAAGACAGTGAAGAATATAAAACCGCGAATAATAATGCTATAAATACAGCTCAAGAGAATGCAACGACTTATACAACAGCTGCAAACCTTGTCACACAAATAGCTGCTGAAACAGACAATACTAAAAAAGCTGAATTACAAGCTCAACTTGCTGCGCTCAATATCGTTGGTATTGAGCTAACTACTGCAGCATTAACAGCTGCTGCAGAATCAGAAAACAGTAAAATTGTACAACTGCAAAATGAAAATATTTCTTTAGATGTTGCAATCGGGAATGCTAATGCAAAAATTTCAGAAGCAAACAATCAGCATTCTTATATGGCGCAAACTCTTGACGGAATAACTGATAAATACAATTTACTCATTGCTGAAATAGACACCAGAATTGAACAATCAAAAACAGCCGGGGGCAGTTTAAGCTTGCAGTTGATGAATATCAAAAAAACTCAGGTAAGATCAGGAGAAACAGACATCAAAGCTTCTTCACTCACTGGTTCAGGAACGATTACAGCACCAGGTAACCAATTTTCTATTCTAGTAGAGAATGATTCTGTAAATAACGTAAAATATTCCGATTTGATTATCGATCAGGGAGTAAAAGGTAAAATTTACATTAATGGAACAGACATACTTTCAGGTTCAAACTTAACAGGCAAGTATAATCAACTTAGTTTGGCCTTAAAAAATGAAACGGCTGCTCCTTTGATTTCAATAAAAAATAACATTGACATAAACGATCCTTCAGTGAAATTCGACACAGCGGGAGATATATTGTTCAGCGGGCTTCTATCTAACATAGACGGGACTGTTTATGTTAGAAACCTAACAGGAAATGTGACATCAGAAGATTCAATACTTGCTAAAACACTAGCTATTTCTGTACCAAACGGAGATTACTATCAAGGATTCACATCAACTCAGTTTAATTCCGGAGGAAGCAAAGGTGGCGGTTCTATCTTAGCGGGCGGTGATATAGATATCTACGCAAGAACAATCAATGTAAACGGCTTAATCCAAAGCGGAAGCGACGAGAAAAAAGTTACCATTAATCCATTTGAAATAAGAAAAAATGGCAGCGTTTATCAACAAAAATTAAGCAACGGAACTTGGGTTGATATGGAACAGTGCAAAACTCAAGGATATGAAAACTGGTACAACATAACCGGCGACAGCAACGTAGGGATTGATCGCAGTCAATATACAGATATGAATTTTATAAATGCATATTATGACGTTGCAAAAGATGAAATCGTTCTATACAAGGCAACAATACAAGGTGGAGATATAAATCTAACCGGTAACGTTATAAGTTCAGGAAATGGAAAAATAGTTCTTATATCAGGCTATGGGCAAATCAATGTTACAAATAACTCCGGCAAAGATTTAGTTCTAGATAAATTAAACGCAAACAACCAACTTGACGGAAAATTAACAATAAGAGATTTTAACCACAGCGAAGCCTATATGAAAAATGATTCATACTGGAAGGCATTAGAAGCCAAATATAAAGGGGATAGAAAAGCATTTGACCTTGAAGTTGAAAATTACTCAGTAACTTATAGCGCCCAAAAAGATGGTACAAATGGTGTTGTGGTTTCAAGAGGAGAGGGAATAAATGATTCAACAATAGAAAGAATATCTGATACAACAGCTGAATTCACTCCAGGAAGCAACTCAATCAGTTTAGATGGAACAAAAACAACCTATATTCCATATAAGGCTTATGTGCCTCGCTCTTGGTGGACGGAATTTTGGCATGGTAAAAAATACGAAACACGTTATTATTCACAACAAACTCCAAATTGGGTAGAAGCAAAAAAACCTATCGCAATCGAATTTAAAGGTTTTGATACACCTTCTGTAAATGTAATGTCAAATGGTGAAAACTTATATTTAAATGGAAATATAACTGCTTCTGCAGGCTCAGTCACCCTAAACAACAGCAATGCAGCGGGGAATATCAGCAACTATACAACCCATTCTCAAGACAGCATATTAGCTAAAGACATAAATCTTAAGGCGGCTAATGTCGGAGAAGCAGATTCATTAATCAGGCTGGATTTAACCGGCAAATTAAGTGCATCAGGAAGTACTGGAGCTAATGCTGAAAACATTTACGTTAAAAAACTGAACGGCGATTTTAACAACTTTGACGTAAAAGCTAACAACGATGTCTTCTTAACTGCAGTAAACGGCAACATCAGTGATGCTAATTCTTCTAAATTGCATGGTGGAAACGTAAATCTCAAAGCTGATAGCGGTGAAATCTTAATTAACGATAAAAATAATTTTTCAGCAACAAAATCCTTAAAAGCTAGCGCAAAAGATAACATAAATATAAAATCAGCTGAAGATATCAAAGTAAGCTACATAACAACTACTACAGGCGATGTTGTTCTGGAATCTGACAAATCAATTTCTGGAGAAGGCGAATTAACAAGCCTTCAAGATTCACACATAAATGCAAGAAACATTTCTCTAAATGCACTTAACGGTTCTATAGGAACAAATGCTGACTCTCAAGAACTTGTCATAAGATCTTCTGGAGTACTTTCTGCAAATGCAAAAAATGATATAGCTCTTGCTTCACCGATAACTATGTACATAGATAAAATAGTTTCAACTCAAGGAGATGTAAGATTAATTTCTGATAACAGTATAACTAGTGCAAATTATAACGCAGATGCAAACTCAGATGCATATAATATAAAAGCCAATGGTTTGTTTATTGTTGCAATCACAGGCAACATAGAAAATATGAACGTTGATCTTTCTGGGTCACTTATGGCGTATGCGGGTTATGAAAAATTATCTGATGGAAGCTGGACAATCAGAAACACAAACAGCACAGCTCAAGTTTCACAAGAAAGTAAACAGTTCAATAAAGATAAAACTTATACAGAAGCAGAACTGGCAGGATTGAAAGATTTAAGAGTTATGCAAGTTATGGCACCTCAGATGGTTATAAACTCCGAGAAATCAATTCTAAACGCTAATGGTGGATTAATTAACTTCAAGGGAGGAGATGCAACTTTATCATCCGTCTATGGTTCTGCCGGTTCAAAAAGCAATGCATTAACAGTTGAATTAGACAAAACCTTATCAGTATATGCTGGCGATAGCGTTTATATTAGCTCTGAAAATGCAGATAAAGACCTTAATATAAAAACAATAATGAGCTATAGCGATAAATCAAACACTTCAGGGGACTATAAACCTCTAAAATTTGTCAGCTTATATTCTGCAGGAAGGATACTTGATGCTTCTGATGAATATATAACAGCAGAAGTTGACGGTAAAACCATAAAAACAATAAACGAAATTCCAAACATAATCGCTAATGAAATAAATCTAACTACAAACAAGGGGAATATAGGTGACTATAACAACTCGTTTGACATATACACATACGCAGGAGGAGAAGGACTAACTGCTACAACTAACAACGGAAATATTTATATTTCTTCTCTCCACGACACTATAGTAAAAGACATAAATTCATCTGCAGACACAAGATTAAGCATATTAAATAACGAAACCACTGATGGTGTAACTTACAATACAGTATACAAAAATTTGGTTATTGATAATATGTCAGTATCTAAAAATCTATCAATCCTCGCAGATAATTTAACCGTAAAAAACAAAATTAATATTGACGGTAACACTGCATTGAATATCCAAGAAACTGCAAAAATAAATGATGCATCTTTAAATACAGCTGAAATAAATGCAAAAGATATTGAAATAAAAAATATGGAAGCTGATGGAGATGCAATATTAGCTTCTGCTAATAATACAAATATAATAAAAGCTATATTTAGAAAAAACCTAAGTTCTACAGCAAAAAATATAACAATAGAGGAAAAGCTGACAGTAAACGGTGAAACTATAGCAAATATTGATGAAACTGCAAAGATAAATGATGCATCTTTAAACACAGCAACAATAAATGCAAAAGACATCGAAATAACCAACATTGAATCAACTGACAATCTAAATCTTAATGCAACTAATAATGTAAACATTAAAAATGCTACAGTTGATAAGAATTTAAATTTAACAGCCGAGCAAAACGCAACGATTGAAGAGTGCAATATTAAAGAAAACCTAAATGCGAAAGTTAATGAAAACATAAGCATCAAAACCAGCAACAATATAAATATCGCCAATATTTTAGGATTAAACAAATCTCACACGAAAAAAGTAGATATTTCGTCTAAAGAATCAATTAAAAACGGTTTAAAAAATAACGAGACAAATATATCATCTAAATTTGTAAAACTTACAGCTAATAACTCGATCGGCGATACCTCAAAAGCTCTTACTATCGATTTACCTAAAGAAGGTGGCAATTTAGATTTAACGTCAGGCAAAGGAATAAATATATCAGTCACAGGTGGAACTATTAACGTCGATAATGTAATTACAGAGAACTTTATTTTAAATACTGCAAACGATTTGATCATAAACTCAATGCAAGTTGATAAAACTTTTGTCAAAACAAGTTCTGCAAATCTTAAATTAAAGAACGGAATAATAAATCAATATGGAGAATTTAAAACAGCAGATAAAAATATAATAGTAGAAAACAGATCGATAGAACCGATATTACTATCTACTCTTCAATATTATGTAACGAATTCACCATTGTGGTTCGAAGTAAACAGCTCAAGAAATATACTTACAGACCCTGCAAATGTTACCAGATATAACAGTAGCATATCTATCGAAGGTGTAACGGAAACAAGAAGTATGAACTCAGCCGCAAATACTGCAGCGACTGCTATTTTAAACTTATCAACTACAAATACAAGCCAAGAAAATAGAGCTTTGAATTCAAGTTCTGCGATGAACTCAACATTAAATCGAATACCTTCAAACATAAACGGTCACAGGGCCGCTATTGAATCTACTAATAAACAAACACCACTTGTAACACAAATGGACACTCAAAATCTTAGCCAAGATCATTCAATTATACCTGTATCTGATATTAAAAATGATGAAATAAAGAATTAAAACGCGATAAAAACACTTTAAAGAATTTTTCAAGAAAGAGCAGCTTACAGAACAAGCTGATATATACTATCGACAAATAACCTAATCATTGTTCCAAATTTGCAATAGTTAATTTATACCAATTTGGAGACAATACACAAAAATGAGCAAAATGCTCATAAATACTGGGTTTCCGACTTGAAACCAACTATTTAATATGTATAATATTAAATAGTTAAGTGTGTTTAGTATTTTATACGGTAAAAAAATGAATAAAGTAAATATTAAGGAAAATGGCTTTTCCATCGCTGAAGCGTTGATAACATTAATGATTGTAAGTCTTATTATCGCAGCAGTAATACCTGTCGTCACAAAAAGACAAATGACTTCTGATTCGATGTGGAAATACGCGAAGAATAACTCAGATATATTTTATGGGTTAGGTAATTCTCAAGCTACAATTATCGGTGGAGTTTCAGTACCTGAGGGATCAAAAAACCCTAGAATAGTTGCGATTACCCCTTTAGAC
>JAEZOG010000070.1 GCA_023414155.1 Cyanobacteria bacterium OH_CFB_184
CAACAATTTTATGATAGCATAATTTTTATAAAAAGCAATATCGCTGAGGAGAAAAAATGAAACTCAAAAAACTAGCTGCAATAACATTAACACTAAGCATATTATCGACTAACACATTCCCAATTCCTGCCCTTTGCGCAACTAAAAATAAAGTGATTAAATCTCAAGTCACCGAATACAGATATGACTATGTAAATATGGATTGGTGGAAAAATTTTAACGATGAGTTGTTAGAAGGTTATATTGCAAAAGCTATTGAGCAAAATCAAGACCTTAAAATCGCAACATTAAAAGTTGAAGAATATAATCAGCTAACTAAAATACAGTTTGCAAATGAACTGCCTTCAGCAACTGTCGGTTTTTCACCAAACTTAAACAAAATGCCGGGCTTAACATCAACCGACTCGTTATTTGCCTTCCCTATGATTGTGAACTATGAAGCAGATATTTTTCTAAAAAATAGAGATAAAACAAAATCACAAAAAAAATTACACGAAGCATCAAAGTTTGACGAAAGAGCAACCTACATAGCAATAGCTTCTGCTGTTGGTGCTACTTATTTAAACATAATTAAAATGGATGAACTTATTGATATTCAAAAAAATATAGTTGATTCAAGAAGCCAGATATATAAATTAATGCAAAAAAGACATAATCAAGGCGTTACATCAACAACAGATGTAATTAGAGCAAATAAAATGTTCATCGCAGCAACAAATGATTTAATAGAACTTGAAAAATCAAGAACACTTCTGTTAAATAAATTTGCGGTGCTAATAGGTGACAGCCCTGAAAACGTTAATGAAATAAAAAGAATTTCATACAAAGAATTTCAATACAATATGCAAATACCAGAACAAATTTCTTCTGATGTAATTACGCAAAGACCAGACTATTTGAAAGCTGAAAAATTAGTAGAAAAATTAGGAATTGACGTAAGAATTGCAAAAAAAGAATTCTTACCTTCAATAAATATTTTAGGCTTATTATTCTTTAATTCAAACACATTCGGCAAAACATTTAATTGGTCTAGTGCGCTAGCTTCATTAGGTGGTTCTGCTATGCTGCCTTTATTTACCGGTGGTGCCAGAATTGCAAACTTAAAAATATATAAAAACAAATACGAACAAATACTTCAAAATTATTTAAAAACTAACCTTGTAGCCATTCAAGAAGTAAATGATGCACTTAGCACGTTAAGGTTAGATAATGAAAAATATTTAAACAATCTTTCTCAATTGAAAATGGAAGAAAAGACATATGCATTAAATGAGAGCAAGTATAAGCAAGGAACTATTTCTAACCTTGATTTGCTTCAACATAAAGAAAATTTACTTTCTATGAATAAACTCATTGCTTCGAATAAAATAGACTGTGCTGTAGACTACATAGGACTTTACAAGGCAACGGGCAGCAGAATTAACTAATTGCTTTACCTTTTGGGCAATTTGGGTTAAAATACATCAATAATACTAATCTTTTGGGTATTCATGGAAATATTAATGCTATTCCCACCTCAGTGGACAGTAGTTGCACCCAGTATAGGTATACCGATACTCAATGCACAGCTCAAGAAAAATGGATTTAAGACTAAAATAAGCGACTTAAATATCGAATTTTTTAATGACATTCTGACTGCAGAAAACCTAACTCTGATGCTAGAAAAATCAGAAAAAGAACTATCTGATTTAACTGAAATAATAATAAAAAATGACTATAACTTGGACAAAATTACCAGTTATTCACTTGAGATTCAAGCTATACTTCACAAATACTCTTGCATTAAAAATTATTTTGATAAGAAAAGTTCACCAAGTTATGCAATCAAAAATATAGAAGAAGCAAAAAAAACATATAGAGAAGAAGATAAATTTTACAACAGCCAAAAACTTTTAAAAGCACAAAAGATAATTGAATCAGCACTTGAAATAGCATTACTTCCATATTCCCCGACAAGGATGTATTTAGACAGATACTACAATCCTTTATTAAAACTTGAATATGAAAACATAAAATTCCATTGTTTTGATAAAAATTCTAATATCTTTCTAGATTATTACCCTCCAAAAATAAAATCGCTAGTCAATAAAGATACAAAATTAATCACAATATCGATAAATTCTGAAACACAGATTATACCTGGGCTCACACTTGGATATTTGCTGAAAAAAGAAACCTCTGCACACATAAGCATAGGAGGGGATTATTTCAGGAGGATCATTAGTACTTTTCAAAAAAAACCAGAGTTTTTTGACTTATTTTGCGACTCAATCATGATTGAAGATGCTGAAGCATCAATAGTTGAACTTGCAAATTACATAAACGCTAAAATAGATATTGCAGATGTATCAGGATTAATATACAAAAACTCAAAAAACGAAGTTGTTATAAATCCTGCCAAAATACCCCCAGAACTTGACCAAATAGAAACTATAACACTTGATGGATTCGATCTTAGTCAATATTTCTCACCAAAAATTGTATTACCTCTAAAAAGTAACAGACATTGCTCTTGGGGGAAATGCGTATTCTGTGACTTATACTATGGTCAGCATTATTGTGAAAAAAGCCCGAAAAAATTGATTTTAGAGATTAAAGAAATAATAAACAAATACGGAATAACAAATTTTGAATTTATAGATTCTTCAATATCTCCAAGCTATTTAGAAAAATTTGCAGAATTACTTTTAAAAGAAAACATAAAAATCAATTACTACTCATTTGCCAGACTTGAAAATGGTTTTACAAAAGAGGTTCTTAAAAAAGCTTCAAAATCAGGGTTAAAAATGCTTTTATGGGGCGTAGAATCCGGAAGTGAAAGAATAATCAAACTTATGAATAAAGGCGTTGATTTTAAGAACAGGTTAAAAATACTAAAAGATTCAAATAATGCAAACATATGGAACTATATATTCACAATGATGGGTTTTCCAACCGAAACAATGGATGAGGCGATGGAAACCATAAAATTTGCAACACAAAATGTCGAAATAATGCATCCGGTCCAGCCATCAATGTTCCGCCTAAAAAAGCACTCAAAGATAATTGAGAATCCAGAAGAATATGGAATTACAAAATTTTATGAAACTGACGAGGATTTTTCTCAAAAATACGCTATTGAATCAAACAGTTTAACAAAAGATGAGATTCGAGAGTTGCTAACAATTTATCAAGAGACATATTTAAAAAACCTGGGTATTAAAAATCCATTATGGCTTTTAATAGAATCAAGAGAACATTTTTTATTATACTTATCAAAATTCGGCAATAAAAAAATATTAAAAAATCAGCTTTAAATATAAGTTTTGTTAACCAAATTAATACAAATATAGCAAATTTTATATTCTTGGAATTTGTATATACGTGATCAGTCACAAACATAAATAGATATTAAGGAGTATCAAATGGTTCAAAATATTGCATCGAGAGGATTGGAAAGTACAAAACAAGCTCAAGAGCCAAAAACAGAATTAGAAGCATTAAAGAGCATTTTAGAACAACAAAAAGTTCAAAGTAGTTTACTAAGAAAAATGAATGAAAAAATGGATACATTTACTTCTTCAAAAAACAATGTATCACAACAAGATATGAAAAATACTATGGATAAATTCTCTTCTTCTGTAGACACGATGAACGAATCAATGTCTACGATGAGCGAAAATATGGATGATTTAAGACGCAGCATCTCCTTTAATATTCCAGATTTAGCAAAAGCTATCAGATTTAGTCGATAAATAATATATTCTATTTCAAAAAAATAAGTCATAGTTATGATTTATGTTAAAATTACTTTACATATGTTTTAGCATCTACTAAAATGTAATTATGAAAAGATTTTTAGACATTCCTAAAATATTTATTTTTTATCAAAATTTAGTCGGAGATAAAAAATACAAAAAATATATAACTAAAAACTTTTTAAAAATAAAAGATGGAGATAGTATTCTTGACTTAGGTTGCGGCCCTGCCAGTTTAATACCTTTTCTTCCTGGGAATATAAAATACGTAGGTATAGATAAGTCTATTGAATACATTAATTATGCTTCGAACAAATATAAAAACCATAAATTTATTTGTTCAAATTCTTTTGATCTTAAAGAAGGTTTAGAAAATAAATTTGATATAATAATTTCTGACGCATTATTTATGAGTTTATCAAATGAAGAAGCACACAAAACACTTAGTCTCATAACCTCTTTATTAAAAGAAGACGGCACTTTTTTCTTTATGGATGGATGCTACGTAGAAAATGGCGCAAAAATTGCAAATTGGTTTCTTTCAAAAGAACGGGGTAAAAATACAAGATCCGAAAATGAATATAAAAATCTATTAAGCAAATATTTTAAGAATATTGAAATTAAAACAAATTCAAAACTTTATAATATTCCTCACACGAAAATAATGATTAGGAATACCGAAGTAAAAACAAACACAAGTATTGAATTGCCTATATCCAATAATCAAGCAAATAAGTAAGAAGATAAAGAGTATGATTTTTCTAAAACAAATATTAAAAGACAAAGCGTTATTTAGTATTTTTTGTATCTTTGTAATTACACTTACAGGAACAATATTATACGCATCTTATGCAAAACTTGGATTGTGTTACGATGGATCATACATTTTATTAAGGCTCCTCGATAACTTTAACAACGACTCACTTAACATCATTACAAACACTGATCAACGTGCAAGATTTTTCACGAACTTTTTAAATCAACTTATTCCCGTAATAACATATGTTACGTTAGGAATTAAAAACAAACATCTTCTTGCTCAGATTTTCTCTTTATCTTTATATTTAGTACCGACATTGCTTCTAGTTGCAAATATAATATTTGCAGCTAGAATAAAAAAACCAGATATCGCAGCTTGGACCCTTTTAATCTACGTAATTGCAATCATCCCTTCACTAGCATATGGCGTAGTTGAAGTTTATACAGCGACAGGCTTAAATATGCTTCTGCTTCAATATTTAATTTGCAACGTAAAATACAACAAGCTAGACATAGCTGTCATATTGACACTTTGCGTATTTGTTTTCAACTCCCATGAATCAATTGTACTAAGAGGATTATTAATATTTTTAGCTGGCGTGTTTTACGTCAAAAAAAGCACAAACTCAGACAATACGAATAATAAAACCGCTATAACTGGTTTTGTTGTGGGGATTATCATTGCTGGTTTACTTTTTTGGAAACAACTATACTGGTACTCATATATAACATTGATTTTGTTTGGAATGTTTTTCCTTTCCGGAAAAGAAAGAATTATCAAACTTACTATAATTATTTCATCATTAATGGCAAGCTTAGTCATTCTGTCCTATTTCTTCATCCCGTGGGGTCCTGCCCTGAATGAAAATGGTGGGATGGGTGATTTTATGGCAACATTCGAGAATATGCATCACATACATCATTATCAAACCGCAGCAATATACTTATTTATAGTATTTTTAGGATTAGCAATAAGATTTAGTTCAAACAAAAAAATAAAATACTTATTATGGACGTTATTTGCACTATGCTTATCTAAAATACTACAAAACACAAACATCTATACGTTCACAGGTTACAGGTTTATAGCAACGATTTTTTCAACAATTGCATTTTTTGGAATTGTATATGTAGACGTTTATAAAAGAAGAGTGATACCAATAATCCAAAAAGTTCTTCCAATAATACTTATAGCGGGTATTTTTAACTCCTTGAGCCTCTTCAACATTGCAAAAGATTTCAAGGAATTTACAAATAAATTATCTTATATGGAAAACAACAATATCCAATTTATAAATGACTGCCCGGACTTAATATCAGAACCATTCCCAAAATTTATTCCTCTTTTAGAAGAAACACCAGTCATTTCGATATTAAATTTTGATGAAGAAAACGCAAAAACAATAGTACTTGGTTACAATGAAAACACTTACAATAAATATCCTGTATACAGAGAAGGCGACAGAATATATTTCAACGCATTTAATAAAACAAGCGTAGAATTAAAAACTGAATTTTGGAACTTGATAAAACCTGAAATTCTTAAAAACATTCCTGATGAAGAAATTTCTGAAGAGTTTTAGTTTTATTTAGCAACAAGTTGTCTTTGAGTTTTATCATCAGCTGATGCTGATAAATTCGAAAGCATTATATCTTGTTTAAATGAATGCTGGAATTCTGGCCTGTATAAAAAGCCCAAGTGAGAACCATTGCTTAAATACACGGTCTTATTATCTGCAACTTTTTTAAGCCAGCTTAATTGCTGCTTATTAACGAAATAGTCATCTAAAGTATGGTATATTTTGTATTTATTACTATTTCTTAAAAAGCTTGAAATTGAATACAAACTTGTATCATAGCTTAATTTATCAAAGGTTTTATATTCATCTCCCATTAGATATTTCTGTGCATAATCTTGGTAGCTTGTATTATTTATAAAAGCATAAATGTCAGATTTTCTTGCACGAGAAGCATTCTCAATAGTGAATATAACATCTGAAAGTTTTTGTCGCATAATAAACCCGACAATCAATTTAGCCTCATCTTCTGAAAAAGGCAGCACTTCGAGCTTAGCTTCATTATCTGTTTCTTCAAGCTCTTTTGATACTTGTATTATTTTTCCTGCAGCCACAGCTGCTCTTGTACATAAATCATCTTGATTTTTATTCCATTCTTCGCAGTTTTTATCAAGTTGCTTCAAGGCATATAAAATTTCTATAGGAGGATTTATTGAAATGTACTTTGAAATATCTAAAGTATTCTGATTTTCTTCTTTAGAGGCAACAAATAACGAGGTTAAAGCACCAAAAGAAGTTCCTATCAATATTTTTTTATCAAATTTACAACTATATTTGTTCTGAAGTTTATCAACAATTTTACCTGTTGCTATTCGCAACTGTTCTGCATCTCTTGATGGCAGACCTGGACGATAATTTTCAGGAGCACTTTTTACAAATTCCCACTGGAAGCAACTACCTTGTATGATGACTGAATAACCTTCATCATAGAAGATTTTTGCCAGCACTACTGAGTGATGAGACATTATCCCTTCTCCAATAGATGGATAAACGATTGCAACAGGGGCATTTTTATTTTTTTGCATGATGTATCTAAACTTATAATCAGGACGAGACGATGCAAGATTTACAGATGAAGTTTTGATTTTATTGCTAAAACATCTGTTCCAAATTGACATTTCAGACCAAATCGAATTATCTAAATCAGGTACTTCAAAAAGAGCTGTTCTCATTGAATCTGCCACTGGTCCTTGAGGGCTGTAGCCTTCAAGATTTATGTCAGGCTTTACTTCCGTTATGTGTTGTCTATCCTCCGGATGCTGTTTAGTTGGTGAATCAAGTAAAAATCCTTCATGTTCAGAGGCATAGGCTTGTTGTTCGCTAATTAGTTGAGCAATTACTTCTTTTCTGTCTAAGTTTGAGTTTTTTATGTAGTTATCTATTCCATACAATTTTTTAGTAATATCATATGGATCAGCATAAGTATCCTCTATCGTTTTTGCCAAAGATTGCAGATATGTCGTCTTGTTGAGAGTTAATCCCGCTTTAACAATCATTGTTATCGGTCCTATTACGTACAAAGACGGATCTAGGGGGCAATCTAAAATCTTACCGACAACGCCTCTTGTGTTAGTTGGGGTTATTATCGGCAGAACTATATATGGACCTTTTTTAATTTTATATTTTGCCAAAACTTGTTCTGTGTCTTCATTTTTTGGTTCCATATTAAAAAACTTTTTAGCAGGGTCATATAACCCTCCAAGACCGATGGTTGTATTTGTAAGAAATCTAAGTGTTTCTTTTCCTGAAGCTTTAACATCTCCTTGTAATAGGCAGCTGGTGAATCTTTTTGGATATTCTAAATTATTACAGGCATTTTGTATCCTATCCATACCATATTTAGGCATAACAGATGCCCAGACTTTGTTTACAGGACGGATTACAAACTTGTTTAACTTCTGGTTAAAAATAAATATTTTTCTATTGAAACTTTCACAAGTATCTTTGCCTGAAAAAGTCATTGAATAATCAGGATATCTTGTGTCAGGTTGTGTTTTTTGTTGAGAAAGTGAAACCTTGTTTTCTTGTGCTTGTTTAGGTTCTGGCTGCTTGGCCAAAGTTGAATTAGATAAAGAACATAATATAAAAATTAATACGAGTGCCTTTGATAAAACATTTTTGCTAACCACTATGATTTCCTCTCCTATTTGGCATTTCTCAGAAAATCGCAAGAATTTAATACAATTTTAAAAAGAAACATTTTTCCCGATTATTAATAACCTCGAATAAAGCTATTAGAGAGCTAACAGCATTTTTTCTTATTATTTGATTTAATATTTTAATAATGAAGTGCTATAA
>JAEZOG010000078.1 GCA_023414155.1 Cyanobacteria bacterium OH_CFB_184
CTTACTACCACGGCAAAACTATTTATCCAAGCGAAGTTTTAAATTCATACGGAGTCACAAACCAAAGAGAAGAATTTGTAGGTTTTGACCCATTGAGAATCTGGATAACTGAATGCCACAAAAGAAATATGAAATTACATATCTGGTTTGAAACATTCTATATAGGAAATCAATCTCCTGATTCAAGCGAAAAACACGTCCTTAAGGTATATCCAACTTGGGCAAATACAACTAAAGCAGCATACGCTTCTACAACTCCTGTGGCTTCCTTATCAGAGCATAACGGTTATTTCATCGACCCTGCAAACCCTGAAGTTCAAAAATATCTTCTGTGCATAATTCAAGAAATAATTACAAAATATTGTCCAGATGGAATAAATCTTGACTATATCAGATACCCTCAGTCAATCTCAGCAAAATTTACAAGCTACGATATGACAAACTGGGGCTACACACAATACGCTAGAAACGAATACAAATCACTATACAACGTAGATCCAATAGAATTAAAATATAGCAACGCAGGTTGGGATTGCTGGGCAAGATACAGACAAAATAAAATTACAAAATTTGTTTCTGAAGTTAAAAATGTTACCTCCAAAAACAACATTATGCTTACTACTGTAATATTCCCTGACAGACAAAAAAGCTTAGAAACAAAAATGCAAGACTGGAAAACTTGGACTTTAAATAATTTAGTCGATGGTTTCACTCCTCTTATTTTAACAAGCGATAAAACCACTGCAGCTTCTATGATTGCTGACATAAAAGATAATTCAGGACCTTGTACAAAAATATATCCTGGCTTGTTCGTAACATTTATGGGTGGTTCTTCTGACGATTTACTTATGCAAATCCAAGAAGCCAGAAAGCAAAACACTAATGGGGCAGTTTTCTTTGACTATGCTCATTTAGATCAGAAATACATTGATGCATTGAAAGTAAGAGTTTATAATCCTCAAACACTATGCGTGGCACCATCTCCACAGCCTTATAACAATTTCCCTATAATGAAGAAAAATAAACGCTTTAAATTTAAAGGGTCTTAGGGTTATAATTATAAAATAAAATATTATAAGGAACAGAAGATGACAAGTGTAAAATTCACTAAAATGCAAGGTCTTGGAAATGATTTTGTAATCATTGACAATGAAGAATATAAAAAAATAAATACGCCGTTAAATGAACTTGCAATAAAACTATGCCATAGAAACTTTGGTATAGGAGCAGATGGATTGATAATAGTTAACCCAAACCCAAAACAAGGAGATATCGGCTGGTTTTTCTATAACTCTGATGGTTCTATCGCTCAAATGTGCGGAAATGGGATGAGATGCTTCGCAAAATACGTATATGACAAAAAACTTGTCGATAAAAAAGAATTTGCTGTTGAAACCGAAGCTGGAATAATCACTCCGCAAATAATAGATGAAAACACTATAAAAGTTAATATGTCAAAACCGATTTTAGAACCTAATAAAATCCCTGCAAAAGTATCAAGTAATTTAAATTTTGAGATAACCGCTGATGACCGGACATTCAAGGCTAACGCTGTAAGCATGGGCAACCCGCATTGTATAATATTTACTGATGAAGATACAAAACAACTTGCAGTAAAGTATGGCCCATTCATCGAAAAACATGAAACTTTCCCAGAAAAAACAAACGTTGAATTTGCAAAAATTGTTTCTCAAAATGAAATAAACCTTGATGTATGGGAAAGGGGATGTGCGATAACTTTAGCTTGTGGAACCGGAGCATGCGCTACAGTGACTGCAGCGATACTAAACGGATTATGCAAAAGCCCAGTGAAAGTTAATCTCCCTGGTGGTTCTTTAAAAATCGAATGGGACGGCTCTATTAATGAACCTGATAAAAACATTTTTATGTCTGGCGACGCTAAATATGTTTTCGTCGGAGAAATAAACATTTAACATTAATAAACTGTGGGTTTGTTTTTTTTACAAATTGAGTAAAACTTTTTAAATGAATATTCTAAAAATAGAAAACTTAAATCTAGAATTTGACTTTCAACAAGGTGCCTGCCAGGCACTTTATGATGTAAATCTTGAGTTAAGAAAAGGAGAGACTCTTGCTATAGTTGGAGAATCTGGCTGCGGAAAAACCCTAACAGCTATGTCAGTTTTAAGGCTAATTCCTAATACTGCAAGAATTACAAGCGGAAAAATATTATATAAAAATCAAAATCTTCTTGAACTAAGCGATAAAGAAATGCAAAAAATAAGAGGCAAATATATTGCTCTGATTCCGCAAGACCCTATGACATCGCTTGATCCACTGTATACAATTGGTGATCAAATTTTAGAAGTAATAAACCTGCATCAAAACTTAACCGGGATAGAAGCAGAAAAAAAAGCGATAGAAGCACTTGAAAAAGTAAAAATCCCAAATCCTGTTGAAAGATTAAAAAACTATCCTCATGAATTTTCTGGAGGAATGAGGCAAAGAGTTATTATCGCGATGGCTCTTGCTTGCAACGCTGAAATAATAATTGCAGATGAACCCACTACAGCTCTTGACGTGACTGTCCAAGCGCAAATTATGGAACTTTTAAACGAAATTAAATACAAATACAACACATCGATTATTTTAATATCACACGATTTAGGGTTAGTCGCAGAAAATGCAGAAAAAATAGCTGTTATGTACGCAGGATCAGTTGTCGAATATTCTGACAGCGAAGAGTTATTCAGAAACCCGAAACACCCTTATACAAAAGCTCTTTTAAATGCCCTACCCGATATCAATGCCCATAAACTAGAAACTATTCAAGGACAGCCTCCATCTATAACAGAAGACATAGTTGGATGCCCATTTGCAAGACGATGCGAACAAAAGTTTAATATATGCACAACAGACAAGCCTGAATTAACAGAAGTCAATGACTTATCTTCAGTTAGTTGCTGGCTGTACAATCAGGTTTAGTAAGCTTTATTTATCAAATCGAAGTGAGCTTTGTATTCAATATCATCATTGATTTTTAACAAGGTGATATCATCTTTGTACCTGTTATCTAAAGCTAATTTGATTAAATAATCAGCAAAATGAGGATTTTTTGGGAGTAATGAAC
>JAEZOG010000172.1 GCA_023414155.1 Cyanobacteria bacterium OH_CFB_184
GATAGGAGCAAAGTAATGTCAACAATATCATTTAGTGGATTAGGTTCAAATCTTGATACTTCAAGTTGGGTTGAGGCCCTTATAGCTGCCAAGAAAACACCAATTACAAATTTAGAAAATAAAGTAACTAACTTAAAGACAACTACAAATAATTTAACCACCTTAAAAGGTGTATATAGCAGTATGCTTACAAATGTTCTTAAGTTAACGGACTCTAATTTGAGCTCTAGTGCTAACGTTTTTGCTCAAACAAAGTCAAGTTCTTCAGATACAAACGTGCTTACAGTTTCAAATACATATGCTGCTTCTGCGCAGACTCTTGATATTCAAGTTAAAAATTTGGCAACAAATACATCTGCTACCGGTTCAAAAATCATAGGTAGCAAGATGAATAGCGATTCAGTGTTTACTGATTTAGGAAATGGCTCTGCTACAGCAGGTTCCTTCACTTTTTATGTCGATAATAAAAAATATGGAATCGAAATTGAAAAAGGTGAAACTCTAGAAGATATAAAAACAAAAATGGTAGATGCGACTAAGTCAGATGAAAATCCTGATGGGTTGCTCAATATAAATATTGTAGATGGAAAATTCAATATGGATGCTGGCGACAAGTCCATAAGTATCGGTTCTTCATTAGATAAGAGTAATTTTGCTACAATTATTGCGCTTAAAAAAGACGCGGATACTAATTCATATACAAGTTCAAGACCTATTATTGATGTGAATATGAATGATAAATTGCTTGATCCAAACGCATTTGGTTCTGCTTTTACAGCAGGTACTTTTAAGATAGGCAATGCGGAGTTTACTATTGATGAAACAACATCTTTAAATACCTTAATTAACAGAATAAATTCTTCTGCTTCATCAGGGGTAAGCGCTAGTTTCAATGCGACAACAGGAGAATTTAATCTTGCATCTAAAAATACCGGCTCATTCAATATTGCATTAGAAAATGGAACAAGCAATTTCTTGGAGCAAGTCGGGTTGCTCAGCGCAGGTAAAGTTGTTGATGGAACTCAAACTCTTGGTAAGAATGCTCTTTTGACAATTAATGGCAAAGAAGTTGAATCATATACAAATACTGTAACAAGTGAATCAAGTGGTATTAATGGCTTGGTGTTAAACCTTAATAAGGCTACAGAAACAGGAAAAAATGTTACGGTAAAACTAGAGCAAGACACAGGGACTGCTGTATCTGCAGTTAATAATTTTATTTCTGCTTTCAACAAGGTTATTTCTAATACGGACAGCGTCACAAAGTCTGATACCGGATTAAGATATGAAACTTCTTTGTCGTCTTTAAGAAATAATTTGAGATCTACGATTTCAAACATTGTTGATACAGGCAATACTTCATATAGATCGCTTGCAGATATTGGCATAAGTACTGGCGCAGTCGGTACTGGCGTTGATGCAAATACAAACCAGCTTGTTTTAGATGAGAAAAAATTCTTAGCAGCTATGGCTGATGATCCTGAAGCAGTCAAGCAGATTCTGATCGGAAGTACTTCAAAAGGTACTGAAGGTGTAGTCGGAAGCATGAGAAAGACCGTTGAAGGCGCATTAAACGCTACAGACGGGTATTTCGCATCAAGAGAATCTAGTATTAAATCTCAAATAACTCGTATAAATGAACAAATAACAAGAAAGACAGCATCTTTAAACTCATATAAGTCTGTTTTAGAAGCCCAATTCTCAAATATGGATTCAGTTATTTCTAAACTTCAATCCCAATATGGCTCCTTAACTTCTGCGTTGGGTTTATCTAGTTAGCTTTAGAGTTTGTTTTTACAAATAAATTTATAAAAATACTGGTGCCAAAAAAAGCGGTTCCCAGTATTTTTAGGTTGGAAAATTCTATTGTTTTGTTGTCACCGCATACAATTTGAAGAGAATTTCTTCCTTTTTTTACGATGGTTTCAGGCTCTATTTTTTTTGTGTCTTTATCAATGATTTTGTATTTATCGACTTTGAAAAAAACATTTTGATATGGAATATAGCAGTTAAGCCAGGGTCTTAGTCCCCTTATTTTTCTGTCTATTTCATCAGAGGTTTTCTTAAAATCCAGAATAATATCATGTGCATCTAATTGTTTTTGGTAAGTTGCAGCCGATTCGTTTTGAGGGATAGGAATTATTATTTCTGTTTCTAAATTATTTAGTAAAACGGCAATTTCTTTTTTTGCTGTATTTGCACATCTTGATTTTAATGTTTCTCCTGTGTCATTAGGCAAAATATCTACTTCAGCTTGATGCAGTATTGCGCCGGTGTCAAAATTTGAATCCATAAGATGAAAAGTTATTCCCGTTTTTTCTTCACCGTTAATGATTACTTGCGCATAAGGATTTGGTCCTCTATATTTTGGTAACATTGACGGGTGGCAGTTGATGCAGGCCATTTTAGGTAAATCAATTGTTGTCTTTTTTAATTTCTCGCTCCAAGAGCCAACCAAGATTATGTCAGGGTTGAGCTTTATAATTTCTTTTTTGAATTCTTCAGAATTAACGCTGTTTGCGTTTATTTCGTATAATTTTAAGGAGTCAATAAATGATTTGTCATTGCTCGGCGCGAAAATATCTTTTATTTTCAAGCTTACTTTGTCATAAATAACTTTATCATGTCTTAATACGCCCACAACCTTATGACCTGACTCTAAGCATCCGCTGATAAGGTTTGCAAACATTTGACCGTAGCCGATAACTACAATTTTCAACATAGTTGACCTTTAGAATGTTAATTTAAGTACTTCTTGTTTCATTTCTAGTGTGCATTTTTTGCATATAAATGAAAATGGAATTTCAATCGGTAACAAGGAGTTGCATTTTATGCAGTTAAAAGTCAGCTTTTTTTCGACAGGTGAAAGTTTTCTGGAAATTAGAAATTGCTCTAATTCTTTCATAGGGATTTTGAAATGTTCGATGATTGTAGTTAAATGGATGCTTTCAAGCGGAGAGTTTGCAACATATTGAATTATGTTTTCTTGCAATTCTTGAATTTCTTTAATACATTTATCACAAATATCTTTAGATTTTTTGATGAATAATGTTCCGCACCTCGAACAATTTATCAACTGGGACATAATAAACTTCCTTCAACTATATAAAGATAATATATTATTTTATGGAAAAAATCAAAATATTCTTTAAGTTTGAACTAAATAATCTGTAATAAGTATTCAACTTTGTAAAAAAAAAGTGTAAAATGGTTTTATAAAAAGGGATTTTGAACTAAAATAAGATAACAATTTAAAAATGAGCGTGAATTTTTGACTAACAATTTTGACAGCTTGGACAATTTGGAAGTATCAATGAGAAAGTCTTCTGTTATACAGGAGAGAATGAACTTGGTCTCCACACATATGTATAAACAGTTCTTAGAGTACCAACATTCTAATGTCAATATGGCTGAAGCTTTTGTCAAAATGATCGAGAATATGCACACTACGGTTGAATATTTAAAACAATCGTTTGCCGCTAGAGGGATTCCGACCCAGAATATATATTATACGGTCGATACCTCTAAAACAGTAGCTATACTTAATATTTTATGGCATACTATCAGCTTTACTACGACCCAAAATGATAAGCCGCAAGCTCTTTATAGAGAAAATGAACTTCCTCTTTTTG
>JAEZOG010000242.1 GCA_023414155.1 Cyanobacteria bacterium OH_CFB_184
ATGCCGCCTCCGTGTAAAACACTTGTAACTGTTCTTATATTTTTAAGTGACTTACATTTTTGAATTACTTTTGATGAAAGTTCTCTTATTTTATTCAGTGAAAATTCTTCATATTTTCCGAGCCCAACGATTAAAACCTTAGAAAAATTTTCACAATTGGCTACCGGTAAAAGATACATTTTTCCGTATTTACCATCGAATTTTTCTTTTTTAATTACAAAATTTGATACAACGTTATTTAAATATTCATCGATAGCACCCGATGCACCAGCTGGCGTTACCACTTCTTCAAACAGATTGATTACTACCAAATCTGACTTTACATCTGCAATAGATCCCTTTTGTACGTTTAAATTCATATATTCTCCTTTTTAATAATTATATTTTTTTACAAATTGTTCTATACATCCAATAATAATAGATAGCTCGTATGGTTTTGGCAAATAAAAATCCGCACCTGCACTTAAGACCTTTTGCTTGTCGTGTATTGTTGTTGTTAAAATTATATTTGAATTTTTATATCGATCATCGGTTCTTAATAGTTTACACAACTCTATTCCTTTTAAATCCTGCGAACTACCTGCATCAAGAATAATTACAGCAGGTTCAAAATTATCAGGCAAAACAAAAACATCATTATACTCATTAACGACAACCGGCTCATAGCCTTGTATAGAAACAGTGGCATCTAAAAGCAAAGACAATGCCTCATCTGGTTCTATTATCAAGATTTTTGAATTAAATTCTTTATGTTCAATAGCATCTGCAGCAGTTAATTTAGGCCTTTCAAAAACATAAGCCGAACCTGTTTTCAATTTAGCCAACTTTTGCACAGAATAAAGAGAATTCAATGCTTGTTTTAAATTATTATAATGTTTATACTCATTTGAAATTATACCAATACTTGCAGAAACCAACGCTATTTTGTTCCCTGCCATTTCATCGCCGTGCATAATTATGTAGCCTCGCTTAGCATCTTTATCAGAATAAAATTTTGAAACGACGGTATTAAAAGCTTGGACAAGATAATTTGCAATAAATTCTGCTTTTATAGGAGAGGTAATTATTAAAAATCCTTTATTACCCATTAATCCTAAATAATCATCCTCTGCTAAAGCAGCATTCATTATGGCAGTGTAGGTCTGAAGCATTTTATCAGCCGCTAACTCGCCATAAATCTCCTTATAGAAATCAAAATTATCTATATCAATAAATAATGCAGCCCAAGAGTTTTTACTATTGATTGTTCTTTTTAATATTTTTTGAGAAATTTTAAAGTCGAATAACTGAGTTTTTTCTTCAATGTTATTTTCAAAATGTCTTCTTAAATGCGCAGCTATTCTAGCTTTAAATTCTTCTTGATCAATGGGTTCACTCAAAAAGTCGTCTGCGCCAGCATTTAATGCATCAATTCTATCTTGCATATGATCTGACTTTGAAAGGGTAATCAAAACTGGACGTGTATTATAGCTCAATATTCTAATTTTTCTGATAGTGTCTTCTACATTATTTTCAATAGAGTCAGAGAGCAAAATCAAATCAGGCTCAAAAGAATTCACAACATTTATCGCATCAGAAATACTTGAAGCAACAAACACAGCAACTTCTTTTGCTTCAAACATTTTTTTATATTTTATAGACTGCTCTTTTCTTTTGTCTATTATCAATATAACTTTTGCCAACATTATGATTTCTCTTTAATTTTCAACAAACACGTATCATCAAAAGACGCTATAGGAAATTCAACCACAAATACCGATCCTTTATCATCGCTAGAAACGGTAATTTCGCCGTTCATCTTTTTAATCAAATTCTTAGTTATAAACAACCCTAGCCCACTGCCTTGGATTTTTCTTGTTAGTGGTGAGTCTATTCTCGAAAACTTTTCAAAGATTTTAGAGTAATTCTCTTCTAAAATGCCGATGCCTTGATCTTTAATTGAAATAGAGACTGTATTTTTGTTTGTATTTTGCTTCACCTTGATTTTAATTTCAGAATTTTCAGGCGAATACTTTGCCGCGTTATCTATTAAATTAATCAATATTTGCTGCAGTTTATCAACGTCAACCAATATATATGGCAAACATTCCTCATATTTGCAAACAAACTTGTGTGTTTTATACTGGGGCTTCAATACCTGGATGCAACTTTCAACTACAGGAGCTGGATTTATAGATTTATATATCACAGACTCTTTTTCAGATTGAACTTTTGAAACCATCAAAAGATTTTCTACCAACTTGATCAAACGATTTGATTGATCTTTTATAGTCATTAAAAATTTGACTCTTTGTTCAGGAGAGAGTTTTTCATAAGAACTAATCAAAGTATCTGCAAACCCCCTTATACTTGTCAAAGGGGTTCTAAGTTCATGACTTACAGTTGAAATAAAGTCTAAATGAGCTTGCTCTAATTTATTATTAGCGTCATTCGAATTTGTCATAAAATCATTATAACAATTTTACAGCTTATATCAAGGATTGATCGGACGGTTTTATCGGTGAACCAATAACTCTTTCAATATTAGCAGCAGCGATGTTGTAATTTAAAAGGGTGTTATAATAATCTAATTGTGCGTTTCTGTATGTGTTTTCAGCATCTTTCAGCTCAATAGCATCGCCCAAGCCTACTTTATATCTGCCGCTTGCAAGATCGTATTGTTCTTTTGCTCTATTCATAGACATTCTGGCAACAGGGATAGTGTCTTGCGCATTATAAAGCTGTATGTAAGCTTGTTTTACATCCAAATATACTTTTTGTTTTTGATTTTCATAGTCAGCTAAATCTCTTGCATAAGTTGCTTTTGATTCATCTACTTGTTTTTTCAATAAAAGTAAATTTGTCGATCTATATGTTAATCCTGCACCAAGTTGGTATCCGCTATCCTTTGCAGGAGTCTTACCACCTAATGTATAACTACCAAAGGCAACTACATCTGGAGCAAATGCACGTATTGATGCTTTTATTAATACTTCTGAACCTTCTGCTTTTTTCTTAGCGGCAAGAAGCTCTGGACGTGAATTATAAGCAATATCAAGGATTTCGTTAAACTCTATTTTATACGCGCAGGATTCTAGCTTATCAACCACAGTATAATTTGTAAGTTCAGGAATCCCAAGAGCGGCACTAACTTGAGCATATGCAAGCGCTACATTGTTTTTAGATTTTATATAATCCAACTTGGCTTTTCCAAGATTATATTCAGCTGTCATTACATCAATCTTGGCTTTTGTACCGATATTATAATATGCCTGAGCTTGTTTTAAATGTATTTCAAAATCTTTTACAGTATCTGCGAATACTTCTTGTTGCTGGATTGCAAACAATAAATTATAATACGATCTTTTGACTTCATATATGACATCATTCATACTCATTTTTAAAGTATCTTTTGATGCTTCATATGCTTTTTTAGAGATATCAGCAGCGGATTTGGTTTTTCCAAAGTCAAACAACAGCATTTGGGCGCTCACTTTTGGAGTGTTATACAATCCGTATTTTTGATTAGGGAACGCAAAGTTAGCAATCAACATATCGTTTCTTGTATAATTTGCATCAGCGGCTAAAGTTGGGAAATATGCAGACCAAGCTTGTGCGATTTTGCTTTTGTATATATCTGTAGAACTCATCGCCGACTTAATTGCAGGATGATTTTCAAGTGCAATTTTAATACAATCATCTATTGAAATAATTTGATTTGTTGCAACTGAACCTTGAACAGGCTGCTTTTCTTTTTCAGAATTTATTTTTATCTCATTCTTTGATGATTGCGAAGATTTTCCTTGCTTTGAATCTTTAACTCTTTCAAGCTTGATATTTTTATTTTCGCTATCTTTATAGACGCTTTCTTTTTCACCTGTAACTGAAGGATTATCTTCTTTTACTTCTTGTTTTTTAGTTTCGTTTTTTTGGAAAAACTTAATTTGAAATTTGCTGTTTTTATTTGGTTCTTTAGCACTATTTTTCTCTGTGGGTGTAAATACAGTTGACTTATCTTCTAAAGTTTGAGCATCTGCATTTTTATTTTTCTTAAAGAAAAACATAGAGCTTATCGGTTTTGAAGCGGAAACAGTTTTGTCTGTTTTTATCTCGTCTGCAAATACTGAATTTCCTGCTATCAATACAGCAGAGATTATTATTAAATTACTTATTCTTTTTTCCATACTCTCACCCATTTAAAAAATGTTTTTTAAAATATTATACTTCTTTTTCTGTTACATGTTTCTTCTTTGTATGTTTATCAACAAAAGATTGTACGATTACGTAGAACGCTGGTGTTAATAATGTACCAATAGTACCGGCTGCTAACATACCTCCAAATACTGTATTACCAACCGACATCCTGCTTTGAGCACCTGCTCCGCTAGCAAGAACCAACGGCAATACACCAAGAACAAAGGCAACTACAGTCATCATTACTGCTCTAAACCTGATTTGCGCTGCTTTTATAGCTGCATCTTCAACTGAAAGACCTTGCTCTTCGTGAAGAACCTTTGCAAATTCAACAATCAAGATTGCTTGTTTTGTCGCAAGACCTATAAGCATAATCATTCCGACTTGAGAATACAAGTCAAATGCTTGCCCCATCATAAGCTGGAATACTAAAGCACCTGCCGCTGCAACCGGAGAAATTAACATAACCGCGAGCGGAATTGTCCAACTTTCATAAAGCGCAACGAGGAATAAATACACAAACAATAAAGATAGTGAAATTATATACATAGTCTGGCCCGATGCTTCTCTCTCTTGAGCAGAAGTACCAGACCACTCGTAAGTAATATCATCAGGGAGAATTTTATCTGCAACCTGTTCCATCGCAGTCATCGCTTCACCAGAGCTTTTGCCCATAGCAGGAGAACCGCTCATAGCTACAGAACGATATTGGTTATATCTGGTTATAGCAGATGCACCCATAGATTGTTTCAATCTGACCATTGTCATGATTGGAACCATTTTGCCTTTTGAATTTTTGACATATATTCCTGATAAATCAGTAGCTTTTCTTCTAAAATTTTCATCCGCTTGTAACTGGACTCTAAAAACTCTTCCCAATTTATTAAAGTCATTTACATAATACGTACCCAACGTAGAAGACAATGTCATATATAACTCTTGAAGGTTTACACCTTGAGCAAGAGCTTTTTGGTAATCTATATCGACAATATACTGAGGTACATTTGCCTGATATGTAGTAAATACATTTGATAAACTCTTGTTATTATTTGCATTCATAAGAAGTTCATTTGAATATTTTTCAAGATCCTGAGGAGAATACTCACCTTTTGAAAGCATCTGGAACTCAAAACCACCTAACATACTCATACCTGAAATTGCAGGAGGCGAAAAGACCCCTATTGATGCTTCATGAATTTGACCTGCTTGTTTTCTTATTTCAGACAAAATAGCGTTGTGAGACAAGTTTGTAGGTCTGCCTTGAATTTTTCTAATTATCCAATCGACAGGATCAACCTTTCTTTCATGCCACTCATCAAGCCTAATAACACAGAAAGCCTGATTGGTAGGACCCATTCCTACAAAAGTTATAACCTGTTTAACTCCATCAGTATTTGTCGCTATATCTTCTAACTGAGAAGCAACATCAGACGTTCTGGCAATTGAAGCCCCTGCAGGAAGAGAAACTTGCGCCATTAATACAGCCTGATCTTCATCAGGGATAAAACCTGTAGGAATTATTTTAAAGAATAAAATCATTATCAATATAGTCGCGCCGTAGAATTTCAACGTGAACTTTTTATTATAAACAAACTTTTTAACATAATAGATATAGATCTCTGTTAAACGAGAAAAATACTCATCAAATACAACGAATGTTTTTTTAATTGCTGCAGTAAACCAATTACTTGGAGCTTTATTTGGATCTTCTTCTTTTAATATCATCGCGCACAATGCAGGTGATAATGTTAATGCACATACTGCTGATAAAGCAATAGAAACGGCAATACAAACACCAAATTGTTTATACATCAGACCTGAAAGACCAGGTACAAAAGCAACCGGAACAAATACCGCCATAAGAACTAATGCCATTGCAATTAAGGCGCCGCCAACTTCTTCCATCGTCAACTGAGTTGCTTCAACAGGAGTTTTGCCTTCTTCTAAATGTCGTTTTACGTTCTCTATAACAACAATAGCATCATCAACTACCGTTGCAACAGCTAGTACCATCGCAAACAGGGTCAACAAATTTATCGACATTCCAAGTGGAGGAAGCGCCATAAAAGTACCTATCAATGAAACAGGGATTGCAACACAAGGTATTAAAGTAGCTCTCCAATCGCCTAAAAATACAAAGATAATTATTACGACAATCAAAGAAGTTAATAATATAGTAAGTTCAACCTCTTTCATAGATTCCTTGATAAACAAGGTATCATCGTGCATCATTTTTATTTTTAAGCCTTTTGGCAATGTTTTATTCAATTGTGTGATTTTTTTATCGACTTGATTAACGATGTCGATAGCATTAGCACCCGGAGTTTGAACAATCTGCATCAAAGCTGCCGGCTGACCATCGATTCTCCCGATAGTATTATAAGATTGAGCGCCAAGCTCTATTCTTGCAACGTCTTTTAACTGAATATCAGCCCCTGCAGGATTTGATCTTACGATTATTTTTTCAAATTCAGACGGCTCTAACAATCTGCCTTGTGTTCTCAATGTTATTTTCAAATCTTGTTTATCGACACCAGGTTCTTGACCTAAAGCACCAGCTGAAACTTGAACGTTCTGAGTTTGAATAGCACTTATTATTTCAGATACTGAAACGCTTAAATTAGCCATTTTTTGGGGATTTAACCAGACTCTCATACTATAATCGCCTGCGCCAAATACGTTTACTTCCCCTACGCCTTTTAATCTTTTTATTTCATCTTTAACGAAGATGGAAGCATAATTTGTAAGATCAAGTTGCGTCCAAGATCCATCATCTGAACTAATGTTTAGAATACAAACACCGGCACCACCTACTTTTGTCTGGGCAGTAACACCAAGCCTTTTAACTTCTTCTGGAAGTTTTGGAGTAACTTGCTGTAATCTATTTTGAACGTTTACCAGATTTATATCTTTATTTGAACCGACTTTGAAATAAAGTTGAAGTGTATAACTTTCGTCTGAACTTGTTGATGTCATATATATCAGATCACTTACACCATTGATTTGAGACTCAATAACTGAAGCGATTGAAGATTCAATAACACTGGCACTTGCACCAGGATATGAAGCGGCAACAACTACTTGAGGAGGTGTAATGTCAGGATATTTTTCTAACTTCAACCCCATTATAGAAATAATACCAACCAAAATTATGAAAATGGAAATAACCATTGCAAATCTTGGTTTTGTTATGAAAAAATACAAATTTTTCTTATCGGTTTTTTTATTATCTTCCATTGTTATTTATGTTCCTTCTCAGCAGGCTCTTTTGAAGTTCCATCATCAACTTTCACCTTGATTCCTGGTTTAAGTTTCTGTATACCTTTGGTAATGATAACTTCATTAGGTTTTAATCCTTCTTCAACTATCCAACAATTCTGAACAGGATCAGATATTTTTATTAATTTTTTCTGTGCTTTTTGTTCTTTATCAATAACCCAAACAAAATATCCCTCAGTACTGTTTGTAACAGCCGATTGAGGAACTAAAATTACTTTTCTTGGAACTGTAGAAGACGCAACAACTTTTATATAATCCCCAGGGACAAGAAGATTGTCCGTGTTAGGGAAAGTAGCTCTTAAATCAATCGTACCTGCTGAAGGATCAACAACATTATTGATAAATTCTATTTTACCGACAATCGGATATTTTGAACCGTCTGCAAGCTCTAACTCTACTTTCATATTTGATAAATCAGCTTTTTTATCAGATTTTTTGAATTTTAAATATTCTTCACTTTTTAAATTAAAATATGCATAAACAGGATTTACGCTGACAATTTTTGCCAAAGCGCCTGCTTGAGCATTAACTAAATTGCCTTCTGTAATCATTATTTTACCTATTTTACCGTCAATAGGAGAAGTAATTCTTGTATAGCTTAAATTTAATCTCGCTCTATCTAAATTTGAACGATTAACATCCAGCATAGCCTTATTTTGATCTCTAGTTGCAACTGCAGAATCATAATAAGATTTACTTACAAAATCACCTTTAACAAGTTCTTGGGCTCTTTTTAATTCTTTTTGAGAATTTACAAGTGCAGCTTGTGATTGCCTAACTGCAGCTGCTGCGTTTTCAACTGCGATTTGATATTCATTAGGTTCTATTAAAAATAAAACCTGACCTTTTTTAACATAAGCGCCTTCTTCAAAATATCTTTTTTGAAGCCAGCCATTAACTCTTGCAACAACATCGACAGAATATTTAGGTTCTAGCCTGCCCGCCGAATCAGCTTGATCATATATTTCATTTTCAAGAACAGGAGCAACCTCTACAACAGCCGGTTTCATTCTCATCTTCATCATCATTTGAACGCCTATTGCAGACATTACTTTGTTAAAAATTATTGGTACAACAATAACTAATATTAAAAATAATAATATCAGTTTTTTCTTTTGTTCTGTCATTTTATATCCTCGCCGCTGATGTTTCTGTACTGATTGCAGTTTCTGCAATTTATTGTAAAACTTAATGTTGTAATTACAACATCATAATATCATAATATGTTCAATATGCAAATACAATCTTTACAGGAATTTTAGTACAACAAAGTCAAATCGCAATGGCTATATTGGGCTATTTAGCATTCTCTTTAAATACAATAAATTTATCAAGTTCTTTTTTCAAAAACTCAATATTGTCATACTTACTGCTATCTACTTTTACCTTAAGATTTAATTTTTTATCGTATAAATATAATGTCGGATAAGAAGAGATATAATAACTATCTACCAATTTCTTATTTAAAGGATCATCACAGTTGATTAATACGATGCTGTAAGCATTTTTATAAATAGCATCTATTAATTTCAGCTTTGGCATAAATCTCTGGCAATAACTGCACCAATCGACATAAAAATACAAAAGCATAGGCTTATTTTGAGAAAGTGCCATTGTATATGAAACGCCCATTCTTGTATGCTTTGGATTATTTACATAATTAGAGCAAAAAGCAGCCCCTGCAAATACAAATAACGCTATAAATGTAATAAAAAACTTTTTCATAATTGAGTTCCTTTAGGCACTACCGTAACTCCACCGCTGGAAACAATAAAACCTCTTGCTTCATCTTCTTCCCTGTCAAAACCAATTCTTGTATATGAAGGGATGCTTACATTTTTATCAATTATTGCTCTTCTTATTTCAGCGTGTCTTCCAACATTTACATTTTCCATAAGTATTGAATGAGAAACGTTTGAGAAACTGTTTATCCTTACTTTTGGAGATAATACGCATCTTGAAATGCTTCCCCCTGATATAATACAACCTTCTGATACAAGGGAGTTAGTTGCCATACCGATTCTTTCACCCTCTTCCCAAATAAATTTAGCAGGAGGATAATTATAATTATATGTTCTTAAAGGCCATTCTTTTG
>JAEZOG010000287.1 GCA_023414155.1 Cyanobacteria bacterium OH_CFB_184
ATTTGATATAGTTAATTCAAATAAACAGTTCATTGGCGGTATTATCGCTGCAGGTATGAAAATCCAAGCAGACGCTCTTAGTAAATTCACTTCAAAATTACCAAAAGTAAAAATTGAAGCTCCAGAAACTGCTATCGGTTCAAACACAATTGATGCGATGCTTTCTGGAATTGTTAGAGGACACGCAGCTATGATCGATGGATTGATTGCTCAGTGCGAAAAAGAACTGGGTGCACGCGCAACAATTGTTGCTACTGGCGGTTATTCATCAATAATAAGCAAGTATTTAATAAGAGAATTCGACTTTGTGAACCCTGATCTCACGCTGGTTGGGCTGAGATTGCTGTATGAACTTAATAAGTCTACTTTGCAAGCACCAGTTCTTCAATAACATTAAGAACTTCTGTGACGCTTATCGATTCCATACAAGGCTCGTATTCACCGTCTTTTATTTTGCAATATCTTTGCTGACAAGGTGCACAATCAAGTTTTGATTTTATTGAATAGTGCTTATCACCCCAGATTCCTGTTCTTGGAATTGCCATAGCACCATATAAACCAATACAGATAGGTTTTTTCATCGCACTTGCTATATGAAGAGGACCTGTGTCTGAGGCTATAAAAACATCAACTAAAGATAATAATGCTGCACTTTCAAGCAGATTAAACTTGCCCGCGCATACATCGATATTTGAGTGAAGGTGCTCAAAATCTTTCACTTTTTCTCTGTCTTCGTCTGAACCTATTATCAAAACTTTGGTGTTTTTTTCTTCTGCCAACTTCAAAGCAAGGCTCTTGAAGTTCTCGATATTCCACTTTTTTCCATGTCTAACCGGTCCTGCTTGGGTGCTTATCGCAATTAGCCTTGAGTTAGTCGGTATGCAATCAGAAACTTTATCTATAACGGTTTCAGGAATATGTAATTGTAATTTTCTTGCAAGATCAAGTGTTTTAAAATGTTTTTGAGCTGTGTCGAAAAAGTTTTCAACAGCGTGCATTTTGTATGTTTTTTTATAATTGATTATTTTTTTAGGCAATATTAATTTGCTAAGGAGTTTTAATTTCAACGAAGGTTGTAGGTTTATTACAAGATCATATTTTTCTTTTTTTAGGCTCTCAGATATTTTGAAAATATTCTTATAGCTTGCTTTTTCAATAGTGATTACCTTATCTAAATCAGGATCATTCTGTAATAAAATTGATGGAACAACAGATGTGAGGTAGTGTATTTCTATCTCAGGGTACAGCCTCTTGATGCTTCTATAGGTTTCTGTAGTGTGAACAACATCTCCGATTGCACCTAGTCTGATAATTAGTATTTTATTCGTTTTCATTTTTATACTCCAAGTTAGAAGTTCAATTATTTTTATTATAATCCATCAATTTAGTAAATCTTCTTAAATCTGTTTTGAATGTTTCAATCTTTACGTTTTCATTTTGAATAGTTACTTTTACAGCATTATTATAGTCTGTTCTTATTGTTTTTGTAGCTTTGAGGGTTTCTAAAGTCTCTTTTCTGGGGTGACCGTATTGGTTTTTCCCTGTAGAAATAATGGCTGCTTTTGGATTTAGTTCTGAAAGCATTTGATTATCAATAACATTTTTACCGCCGTGGTGTCCTATTTTAATTATATCGATATTATTTATCTGCGGATTTTTGATTTTTCTATAAGCATCAACGCCTGAATCAGCCATAAATAGTATTTTGGCATTATTATATTCAAGAAGATTTATGAGTGACTGTTCATTTTCTTCTGTTGAATTTTTATCAATTCCGTTCAAATTAGTCAAAAGTAGACCGTTTTCTTTCACAATTATTTCTTTTTCTTTTGGAGTTTTAAAGTTAATTTTATTGTGTTTTAGATATTCCATTATTTTCTTCGATAATAAAGAATTATCATTCAAACCATTTATAAGTACATTCTCCACCTTGATACTTTTTAGAATAGAAAGCGCTCCTCCTGTATGGTCAGAGTCAAAGTGTGTCAGGATAAGAAAATCAAGCTTTTTAATCCCGTGGTCTTTAAAGTACTTTAATATAATTTGCTCTGCCGGTGCTTGCGCGTTTTTATATGGTGCCTTACCTGTATCTATCAATATATATTTATTTTCTGGAGTTTTTATTAATGCGCTGTCAGCGTTACCCATATCAAAGAATACTATTTCGCATTTATTTTCTCTAAAAGGTATGGATGTTAAAATCAATACACCGAGTATAATAGTCAAAGTTAAAATAATTTTGTCTGTTTTTTTTGTTTTAAAGAAATAAGTTATAAGTAAAATGCCACTAAAATATACTAGAATCTGCATTATAGATGGATGAGTTGTTTGTATAATTGAATTTGGTAGTGAAGAGAAAAAGTTTGATATATTGATTATTCCGCTTAAAAAGGGATTTAAAATCAAGTCTGAAATTTTGCAAAAATAAGTGCAAGCAACCGGAATTATAGCAAATATAGAACTTAAAAACCCTAAAAAGCTTACCAGTGCTAAAAATGGTATTATTGCAATGTTTGCAAAGATTGAATAAGTTGCAAAAGTATTAAAATAATACATTTGAATTGGAGCTGCATATAGTTGAGCAATTAAGGGTACAAAACAGCTGCTGGCTATGAAATTTAATGTTTTATTTTCAATTTTTTCAAAAAATATCGGACAAGTAAACAATAATCCGAATGTTACGGCAAAAGATAGCTGAAATCCTATGTTATTTATCATTGCA
>JAEZOG010000288.1 GCA_023414155.1 Cyanobacteria bacterium OH_CFB_184
GTTTGATATAGTCAAACATTTGAAGAATTTCGTCTTTAAACATATGCATTCTGCAAAATCCGTCAACGACAAATGGATAAATCTTTTTAAGGGAAGGATCTTTTAGGGCATAGTTTCCGTTGTGACAAGGTGCTTTGCACGATAGTCTTGAGATTATCGCAGAATCATTGTTCAACGGGCATAATCCAAGGCTTGGGACTCTTACGTTGCCTGCTATTGTTATCTTTCTGTTTGGAATTATGTTTTTGATTCTTTTCACACAATTTTTTATATTATTTATGTCTTTAAAAGTCGTAAAATCAATGGTTTCAATCGGATGTAGGTTATTTAGACAATTTATAGACATACTGTTCAATAAGTTTATGCCTTGACCGATTTCAACAGGGTATTTGTTTAAATCTTCATCGTTTATAAAGGCCCAGAGGTAGCCGATGTTATTTGCAATTATTGTTGAAGGATGCGGATTTTCAATACAAATGTTTTTTACGTATTCAAAAACCCTGTCAAAATCACGCTCTATAAGTATTCTAGGCGTGCTAAGCTGGAATAAGATATTTTGGCTTTTACAAAATGCTTTAACTTTGTTTATGATTTTGTTGAAGCTGCTTTTTGCCAAGTCACCTGTGCTTAAAATTTCGCCGTATTCTATCGAGTAGATTGGGTTAAAGCCTATTTTGTCGATGAATTTTTTTATCTCTTTCAGTTGATCAAGAGATGACAATCTTAAATTTACTCTAGGTATGTTTAATTCTTTGTAATCGTAGTTGCTTTTTAATCTTGTTCGTTTTGTTTCCCATTCATAGGCTTTTATGTACCTGCTGAATTTAAAATCTTTTCCTTCGGCACTTAAAATTTCACCAGAGAAATGGTTTGTTTGATAAAAGCTTTTTCTTATGTGTTTAAATGGGAGTTTTTGGTTTTTAAATACTTTTGGTTTTTCAAGTATTTTTTCGACAAGGTTTATGCCTTCTAAAATTTCTTCAGAAGTTGCAAATTTGCCTTTGATTACAATAGAATCTATCGCTTTTAATTTTTTGATTTCTTCAGCGCACCAGGGCAAATTGTCGCTATCGATTGCAAGAGATAGATTAGTGTATTGTTTTATCTTTGCAATGTTTTTCATATAAATTTCTTCAGTGATTATGAGTTTGCTGACTTTGTGGAACGTGTTTATAAAGTCGATGCCTGAAAGGTTATGGATGTCAAAATATGAGTCGGCAATGATCTCAAAAGGAAGAGAATAGGTTTTTATAGCTTCAAGAATTGCGAAGCTGTTTATAAAAATGCCGTCTATTTTTGTGTGTTTTAAGTAGGTTATGAACTTTTTTATCTGAGCAAGATCGTCTTCTGTTATATTATGTTTGAAATTTACGTATATTTTAGAATTATTTGATTTGGCTTTTTCAATAAATTCATTGATATAATTAAAATTGTCATTCAGGAATTTGTGATGATAAACATAAAAATTTCTACAAGAAGAATTGTGAACAAAATTCTCTATGTCATCAGGTGTTTTTATTGGAGATATGATAAAAATATTTTTCAATGCTCTATTCCTTAAGACTTATCTTACAGGTTTAGTTTGTTTTTTTCAATAAATGTTGAAAAAAATTAAAAATAAACAAAAAATCATTCATTTAATGTAGATGAGACTTGATTTATACTAAGAGTTGCTACATTATTGAATTATAGTGTCGTAATTATTTGCCATTTTTTATAGAACCAAGTAAAATAATAATTAATTACGTATAATGTATGATAATACTTATACTTATAAGGTATAAAATCTAAATAAGGTTTTAAGTGAGAGTATAGATGCTAAATAACCCTAACGAGTGGCATAACATCGAGGAAGATTTGGAGAATAATGTTGATGAAAACGTTATTCACGCCAATAATGCTCAATCCGGTGGTGTTTTAAATGGAAATACGCAAAAAATAAAAATAGGACTGGCAATCGCCGGTGTTGTTTTAATTATTGTAATTATGGCTTTTAAGATTGCAGGTGCCAATAAAACAGAACTAGCCTCTACTCCTCTTGACCCTATGTCTGGAGCATATGGTACAGATGTTGGAGCAGAATCAACTGCTGTAATCGATGTAAATCTCTCTGATACTCAAGATCCTTCATTAGCTCAATCTCAAAATGGTGCTTTACCTATCGCTGCAGCCCCGGTTGCTCAAGGTGGACAAAACCCCGGAGAACTAGTCATTGCTTCAAAGGAAATGACTCCTACTGACAAGTATAATTTCAATAAAGATCTTGTAAACAAGACCTCTAACAGAGGAACAGTAGTCGTTTCTGTCGGTGGTGAAGGCAGAGAAAACCCATTCTTCCCTTATAGAGAAAAGAAATCAAACGGTTTGCAATATGCTGGAGGCGGTAATATTAATTTTGATATCATAGAACCTCCTGCTACAGTACTTCCTGATCCAGAAGCTACTAAGTTAATGGAAACAACAATTTCAGGAATAATGTACGAAACCAGAAATCCATCTGCAATCATTAATATAAACGGACAAGATCAACTGGTTAGAAAAAATGATAAGATAGGTGGCTATACAATATTAGACATAACTAAGGATAAGGTTGTTATAAAATCGGGAACCAATATATATAGGGCTTCTGTAGGACAATCAATCGTAAACGAAGAAATCAATTTTAACGAGATACCAAACCTAAGAAATAAGTTTGGTGGAGCTTATACAACAGTTAACAAGAACAGTATAAATTTTAATGCATATTAAGTGGAGTTTTATATAAATGACTAAGCATACAGGTAAAAAAATATTTAATTTTCTGATGATTGCAGTTGTTGCATCATTTACGATTGGAGGTTTTGCAATAGCTAATACTCCTTCGAAAATAAGTGCAGCTGTTACATCCGCACCTGCTTTAAGAGGAGCTTATCAAAACCCTGACAGCGTTAAGCTTGAAGGCGAGATATCTTTGGCGAAAGGTAAGCAAATCATAAGTGTTAGCTTGAGAGATTCTGATGTCAAGCAGGCACTTAGAATGTTTGCAGATAAGGCTGGATTAAATATAATTTTTCATAACTCTGTAGATGGAAAAATAACACTGGACTTAGTTAACGTAACTCTTAATGATGCATTCAAAATGATTATGCAAATGAGTGAATTAACTTATACCATCCAAAAAGATACGATTCTTGTTATGTCTTCTGAAGCAAGCAAAAAGGTAGGTGTATCAAAAGAAAATATGAGCATTATTCCTATTAAATATGCAGACGCTTCTTCTGTTGCTCAGTTCTTGAACTCAAACATATTTACATCTAACAGACCTGGCTTATCTAATGATGAGATAGTTGTTACAAACCCTGTTAAAAACGAAATTTTAATTTTCGGTACTGACAGCGATTATAGAATGGCAAAAAGAATTATCGAAAAACTTGATGTTGAACCTACAATAACTACTTTTAAAGTTAACCATACAACACCAAGAGAAATGGCTAATTTGGTTTGTCAGGCTCTAGTTGTTAAGAAAACAGCGGGTGGCGAGACAACTGGTGGTGCTGCAGATTCAGCCCCTTCAGCTTTTGCTGGTGGTGGTGGCGCTGGCGGTGGAGGTGACTCTTCATCATCTGCGGATGTAACATTAGGTGGCGGTGTAGTTGCTTGTAAAATTGATTCAAGCTTAAAAACCGAAAAAGTTTCTTCAATGATTTCAAACGGTTTATCTGTTATTTATCAATCTTCATTAGGTGCGATAAGCGTTATAGGTGGTTCTCCACAACAAGTACAAATGATAAGCGACTTCATTACAAAAAATGATAGAAAACAACCTCAAGCATATATAGAATTCTCAATTGTAGAATTAACAGAAGAAGGATCAAAAACTTTCAACAACAACTGGCAAATTGCTAGTAGTAGTTTCTCTGCCTCATTCTCTGATGGTGGCTTAGTTTCTAACCCATTACATCCAATCTTCTGGAAAGGCGATAATATAAACGTTACCAATGGTAGTTCATCTGCAGGATTGAACAAGTATACTGGTTCTTTTACCGTTGCTCAAAACATTTCTTATTTGATTAAAAATGGCAAAGGTAGAGTTCTTGCAAATCCAAAAGTTATGGTTACTAATGGTAAAAAATCAACGATTGATTTAACTTCTGACTATATTGAAAGTACAACCAGTCAAATTATTCAGAATAACGGTGTTGCAGGTGCAGTACAAAAAACTTATACTATAGCCGATGATAATGGTATGAAAATTGAAGTTGTACCATTTATCAGCCCTGATGGATACGTTTCTTTGAATTTAAAGCCACAATATTCTACACTTAAAGATCAAGTTAAAGATTTAGGCGCAGATGGTGCTACTCCAATAATTGCGGCTACTTTATTGCAAAGAAGAAATCTTGATTTATCTAATGTAAGAATTAAAGATGGTGAGACGCTTGTGATTGGTGGCTTAATTCAAGAAACAGAACAGCAAACAGTTACAAAAATGCCGATACTTGGAGATATTCCTTTCATTGGTACATTCTTCAGAAATTCAAATAAAACATCTAGTAAAACAGAATTAGTTATTATGATTACCCCTAGAATAGTAGTTGATACGGAGGACGTTACTCGTCTATAACCTATGAGCAACAATTTATCGGAAAAATTTAAACAATGTATGGACTTTTCAGCTCTGAAGGAATTTAGAGCTGAAGACTTTATTGAGCATGGTTTTATTCCAATAAATAAAAAAGATAATCAGTATTATTTTGTTGTATTGAAGAATACTGATAAAACAAAAATTAAAACCAACCAGGATTTACCAATTGACCATGCAAAAAATAAATTTGTAACGGTGGATGATTATACTTTTAATTCGTTGGCTTCATTTGTTAAAGAAAAAAGTGCTCCTGTACTGTCTAATAGTATAGAGGTTGAAACTTCATCAGATAACAATTTAGAGTCAAAAGTCCAGTTTAAAAATTTAAAAGATGCTTCAAAGAAAAAACTTGGTGAAATACTTATTGAGTTAGGTTTGCTAACTGAAGAACAATTATTTGATGCTTTAGTAGATGCAAAGAAAACAGGTTTGCCTATTGGTACTACTCTTATTCAAAGAGGGTATGTTTCTTTAGTCGATTTAAAGTCGGCTTTATCCATGCAGCAAGGGTTCGATACTGTTAATGCAGAGCAGTTAAAAATTGATACCAACGTTTTAAATATTCTTCCAGAGGATTTTATTAAATTAAA
>JAEZOG010000129.1 GCA_023414155.1 Cyanobacteria bacterium OH_CFB_184
ATAATGGCCCAGGCAATATGCTCATTGATTATTTTATGAATAAATTATTCTCATTGCCGTTTGATAAAAACGGTGAAACAGCTGCAAAAGGCAACATAGACCATGATTGGCTCAATCTTTTGCTATCAGAAGAATATTACTCCCTTACACCGCCTAAAACTACAGGTAGAGAGCTATTCAACAATGATTATGCAGAAAAAATATATCAAACAGCCCCAGAAAGTAAATATGACTTGATTGCGACGATAACTAAACTTACCGCGAAAACTATTTATGATTCATATAAAAACTTTGTATTTCCGAAAGTTAATATTGAAGAAGTTATACTTGGCGGCGGCGGAGCTTATAACAATACTTTGATAAAATATTTACAAGAATATTTTGGTTCAATCCCAATAAAAACGCACGAAGATTACAACATTCCAAACAAATTAAAAGAGGCATTAGCTTTTGCATACCTCGGGTATTTCGCTTTAGAAAAAAAACCGAATAATATTCCTGCCTGCACAGGAGCAAGCAAGGCTGTAATAATGGGAAAAATATCTTATTGAAGCGATTTATTGAGCTTTTCTGTAATTTTTATTCCGGTTTTAGTTCTCGCTAAACCAGCTTCAGAGCTTTCTTTTAAAGATACAGACATCAATTGTCCGACTTGTTTTGTCGCATCTACTATCTCATCAATAGGAATAACACTTGTTATATTTGCTTGCGCCAGTTCAGCTGCAACAATAGAGTGCATTGCCAAGAACGGATTTCTCTTTACGCAAGGAACTTCAACAAGCCCAGCCACCGGATCACAAACTAATCCCATGATGTTTTTCAAAGCTAATGCTGCTGCATTAATTATTTGAGAAGTAGTTCCACTTGAAAGTTCTACAACCGAAGCTGCTGCCATTGAAGCTGCGACCCCGCACTCTCCCTGACATCCCATAACAGCACCTGCTAAAGCCATTTTATTGGAAACGATTTTACCTATTGCACCAGCTGTGATAAGAGCGTTTATTTGTTGATCTTCAGTAGAATTTAAAGACTCAGAAACTGCAACCAAAACAGCAGGAACAATACCGCAAGCACCTGCAGTCGGGCAAGCAACAATTTTACCCATTCTTGCATTTTCTTCAACAGTTGCAAGTGCGTACAACAGAATTTTCTGAAACGTGTCAGAAAAAAGCGAACGACTGCTTGCATATCTATATTTCAACTTTTGACAGTCATCGCCGCACATACCGCTAAACGATAATTCAGAAGACGATAAGCCCCTATGAATAGCTGCTTTCATTTCTTCAAGATTATTTTTAACTTTCTCTCTTACTGCACTAACAGCTATTTCAAGAGATTTAGATTCGATTTCTTGAACTATTTCATAAATTCTTTTACCTGTTTTATCAGAAATAAGTATTAATTCTTCAAAAGTTTTTACATCATTCATTTTTTCAATGCCTCAATATATCTGAATAAAAAGAGTTCATCCAGTTTCTTTAATTCCACAATAGAAACCTCAGGTAGAGATGAGTCAAGGCAAACGCACACAGACGCTTCTTCCCCTTTTACGGTTCTATCACAGTTTAGAGATGCGATATTTACCTTTTTCTGCTGTATAAGATTGCTTACTTTATATACCATTCCAGGTTTATCCTTATATATGAGAACAAGAGTATGGAAATCACCTCGAATATCAACAGTGTATTCATTTATGTGAGAGATTTTTGCTTCCCCCCCGCCGAGAGATTCGCCTTTTATTGTCATTGGTATCGGATCATAAAAAACTATATCAACAGAATTTGGGTGGCGAGAAAAATCATCTTCATATTGAAATTCAAAATCCAAACCTGACTTTTCAGCGATTTCAAAAGCATTTTTTATATCAGGATCATCAACATTCATGCCCAAAAGCCCAGCAATAAGTCCTTTATCAGTACCGTGACCTTTACCTGTTTTAGCAAATGAATTATACAATACAAACTTTACTTTTTTAGGCTTATTTTCGTATATTTTTCTAGCCAACAGTCCTATCTTAACGGCGCCAGCAGTATGCGAACTCGATGGTCCAATAATTACAGGTCCTATTATATCAAATATGGAGGCAGATTTTTTCATTTGATAATTCCTTAATTTCCACTTATAATACAGTATAAAATCATTATTATCAATGCGTGTTTATGTAAAAAAGAAAAAGTCATAATGAAAAAAATAGCACTAATTATTACTGATTTTGACAGGCTATTTTCTACCCAAGGAATAAAGGGCGGCGGAAGTCACGTGCTCAAAAACCTTATAGTTAATTGGATCAAAGATCCAAACGTAACCCTTGACATATACTGCAGTAATACAAAGACTTTTGAATATGAAGGAATAAACAAGATAATAAGAATTCCGATAAATCAGTACGCTGATTTGAATGGTTTTATAAACAGACTTGAAGCATTTGTGAGCCAAGACAATTACGACAATGTACTTTTTGGAGAAGTAATATCTCCATATGGAAGCGTATTATTACAGGCACACTCTTTCCTTTATAGGTATGACCTATATGGCGGCGGATTAATAACAAAATTTTTCAAACGTATAAAAAGAAAAAAAATAAAAGCTCAAGAACGTCAGTTCTCTAAATATAACAATGTTTATATTGCTATGTCAGAAAAAGTAAAAAAAGACTATGCTTTTTATTTTGATATTCCTGAAGAAAATATAGTTGTAGCATACCCTGGAGTAACTATGCCGGAGGTAGAACCAAAAGAACCTAACTCCACTATGACTTTTGGAATAGTCGGAAGCAGCAACGCTAACAAGGGTGCTTATAAATTCATCAAAGCTATTTCAAAACTAAAAAAACATACAAAAAATTTCAAAGCGATAATGATTTGTAATAATTACCAACGGTTATATCTGATGCGTTTTTTGGTTTGGCTATATAAAGTCGAAAAATATGTAGAAATTCTAGATTTTCAGGCAAATATGGAAGATTTTTATAAACAAATCGATTGTATTGTAATGCCATCAAGACATGAAGCCTTTGGGCTGGTTGCTATTGAAGGTGCTTCACATTCTGCAGTACCACTAGTCAGTAACAACACAGGGTTTGCAGAAATACTTGATGAGAATGAAAACGGGTTTATTTTTGATATAAACAAAAAAGGAATCAAAAACCTCACAGAAAAAATGAAAACTATTGTGGATTTATACTACAATGAAAAAGAAAAATTCAACGAAATAAAATACAAATCAAACGAATTGGCGAAAAAATACAGCTGGGAAGGATTTTCTAATAAAGTTTTAAAAAATTTATAGAAAGTTATTATGATAAAAAAATTATTATTTAATAGATTAATACCTAATATTTATAAATTTTACCTATCGATAAATTTAAAAACGAGCCAATTAACCATAGAAGAAAACTCTAAATGTCTATGCATAGCTCCTCACGCTGATGATGAAAGCATCGGAATGGGTGGAACTTTATACAAATACAATAAAAACTTTAAAGTTGTTTGCCTTACAAACGGCATAAAAGGAATAAAAAGCTTACCTCCAGAAGAAGCTAAACAAAAAAGAAAAGAAGAATTTGAATCAGCTCTCAAAAAAGCTGATATAAATGACTTTCAAGTTCTTGATATTGACGATAAAAGCATAATAACTCAGTATGAAAAATTTGAGAAACTTGATATTTCGGACTTCGATTATATTTTTATACCAAACATTTTGGATCAGCACGTAGATCATAAATCTGTAGCTATAAATTTAAATAGACTTTTAAAAGAAAAAGCCCACAAAAAAGATTTAAAAATATTACTTTATGAAGTATGGTCAGCTCTACCAATGCCAAATGCTTACGTTGGTATCTCCGATTGCGTAGAAAAAAAGAAAGAAATGATTAATTCTCACTCTTCTCAAGTTGAAGTAAAAGACTACACCTCAAAAGCAATCTCTTTGAATTCATACAGAGGGCTTCCTCATAATATTGAATACGCAGAAGCATTTATGATGCTGGATATTCCAACTTTTAAGAACTTGTGCAAAATATTTGATTAAGCCCACGTAATTCTAATACTACAAAGATCTTCGTCAGTTTGAGAGGATCTTAAATTATGAATAGTAACTTTTTCATCTTTGTTTATTTGAACAAGTGAAACAACAGATTGCCCGTATTTTAGTTCTTTTTTATATTGAATTTCTATCTCTTTAATAATATTATCAGCCCTATAGTCAAAACCCAATGACTCTAGCGCCCAGATGAGATAATTAGCATTATTTACGTGTTGATTTATGTCTATATCGTCATATCTTACTGCGAATTTTTTTTCAATCTCAACTCTTTCTACAACAGGAATTTTAGGAAAAGATGTTTCAATTGATTTATCTTCACAAGTCTCAAAAGGATTTAAAATTTTGTATGGCTGTACAATTTTTTTAGTTTCAATATCAATAAGAACCCAAGAACTACTGACAGCAGCTATCTTTTCACCAGTAGGAGAATACACCTCAAAATCTCTTATGCAAGACAGTTTATAAACACCGCGAGGCCAAGTTTTAATAGTAATTTTGTTTATGTTTTTTGGCCAATTATATACTTTCAAATGGTATTTAAGCAAAAACCAGCCCAAATTTTTATCACTTATAAAAGAATATCCAAACCCAAGTTTTTCGGCATGATCAGCAGCAATATCCTGCAGAAAGTTTAAAAGAACAGATTCTTTGAGTTGGTTTTTATAATCGACTTCGTAAAACTTAATTTCATAATCTTTTGAATACATGCCGATTCCCACCCTTTTTATTAAATCTAACTTATCATATTATAAATAATAAGAAAATAAAAATTTCTAAAAAATACATAAAAAAACAAGCAATTTTTGAATCTAAATTGTTTTTATAAATATGTAGATCATCTGGGTTAGGAAGGCTGTCGTGAATATATCAGCAATTGGAAACAATAACATATCCAAGACTTATAAAGCCAAGTCAAATGCATCTTTCAAGGGCAAACATGACATTAATAAGGAATTGGCAAAAAAGATCACAGAAAACAGCGACGGCTTTATTAAGTTTATAACTAAACTTGGAAAAAATAACGGGGAAAATCTGAACACAATAGTAACAGCGATAGGTACAGCATTTGTTGCGCCTTTATTTATTGCATTCAATCCGATTTCAAAAGAAGATAAAGAAACAAAAATATACTCTGCTATGAGACAACCGATTTCTGCCGTAATAGCAGTGGCAATCCAGTTAAGTGTAAATACAAAATTCAATAACTGGCTCGACAAAATAGCAAGCACAGGTCAACTGGATAGAGCTAACCTTGTTGCAAAACCACAAATATCTCATTTAAAGAAACAGTTAAAAAATCAACAACCTAATTTATCAAAAGATGAAAAAGAAAAAGTCATAGAAGAAATTCAAAACAAGGCTTTCTGGGATAATGTTGACTTAAAAAGAACAGAATTAAAAGATAAAACCATAAATCCAAAAGAACTTGTAAATTCAAAAATGTTTAATGAAGCGAAAACTCAACTCGAAACTGAATTAAAAGACCAACTTGAAGGTAAAAGTAAAAAAGCAAAAAATAAAATTTTAACAGAAGATCTAATTATGGATCGCGCTGCGAAAATTGTTGAACAAAAAATGAAAGATGAAGCAGAAATCAAATTTACAATCTCTGAACTTGCAAAATCAGGTAAAGACTTCACAGAAGTTCTTTCAGAATATAAAAATAAACAAATAGATATTGAAAAACAAATCAAAAACCTTTCAGGTGATGGAGAATCGATAGCGAAAAAAACACTGAAACAAGTAAAAACAATAATTGATAAACTAGAAAATGCAGGCGACTTTAAAAACATAAAAAATCACGGAGACACAATCGAAGAAGCCTTACAA
>JAEZOG010000011.1 GCA_023414155.1 Cyanobacteria bacterium OH_CFB_184
GTTCAATACGCATTAGACACTGTAAGTAATCAGTATTATGTAATAGAGGTAAACCCTAGAGTCAGCCGCTCTTCGGCGTTGGCTTCTAAGGCAACCGGATATCCGATTGCAAAAGTTACAACAAAAATTGCAGTCGGCTATAATCTACACGAAATCCCAAATTCAATTACGCATAGAACAGTCGCCGCATTTGAACCTGCTTTAGATTATGTGGTTACTAAAATTCCAAAATGGCCGTTTGATAAATTTGCCCACGGTGATAGAATTCTCGGTACAAAAATGAAAGCTACAGGCGAAGTTATGGCTATCGGAAGAACTTTTGAAAGTTCATTTAAAAAAGCTGTAACATCAATTGAATCTAAATATACGGGAGTATTAAGAGGTCGTCATATAGAGTGCAGTGAAGATGAACTAAAAGCTTTATTACACGTTCAAGATGACAGAAGGATTTTTAGAGTAGCAGAAGCCTTAAATAGAGGCATAACAGTTGATGAAATAAATAAAATCACCAGAATAGACAAGTGGTTTATTAATAAAATTAAAAATCTGGTTGATTTTGAAAATAGCTTGAAAACAAAGCCTTTAACTGTCGAAGCATACCTCGAAGCTAAAGAAAAAGGGTTTTTAGACTCTGAAATCGCTAAATTTACAAGAAAAGACATAAAAGAAATTGAAGAATTCAGAAAACATCATAATGTTTCTGCTTCTTTCAAAATAGTAGATACCTGCGCTGCAGAGTTTAAAGCCTACACGCCATACTATTATTCAACATACAATGAAGTGGATGAGAGCACAATCAATAGAGGTGAAAAATCTATTCTTATATTAGGATCAGGTCCGATTAGGATTGGCCAGGGTATAGAATTTGATTATTGTTCGGTTCACGCTGCTTGGGGTGTTAAAAATAACGGATACAAATCAATTATAGTAAACTCTAATCCTGAAACTTTAAGTACGGACTTTGATGTGGCTGATAAGTTGTATTTTGAACCAATGAATATCGAAAACATTATGAACATTGTTGAAAAAGAGAACCCGGTTGGTGTTATGGTTCAATTTGGCGGACAGACTGCTATTAATTTGGCTTCAAAGCTTGAAGAAAGAGGAGTGAAAATACTCGGTACTTCATTAGACTCGATAAATGTTGCTGAAGATAGAAAATTGTTTGAACAGCTTTTAAGAAAGTTAAATATCCCACAGCCAAAAGGAGCTGCGATTAAAAATGTTGGTGAAGCACTTGAAGTGGCAAAAGAATTAGGATACCCGCTTTTGGTAAGACCGTCGTATGTTATTGGTGGTCGTGGTATGCAGGTAGTTTATGATAAGGATGAATTATTAAGCTACATAGAAAGCGCGATTAAGTTTTCTGATGAGCATCCTATTCTTATTGATCAGTACATTGAAGGAGATGAGCTTGAGCTAGATGCAATTTCTGATGGTGAAAATGTATTGATACCGGGTATAACAGAACATATTGAAAGAGCCGGGGTGCATTCAGGTGATAGTATCGCAATTTATCCTACTCAAAAAATATCTGATGAAATAATTTCTAACTTGATTGAATATACAGAAAAAATAGCCCGTTCGTTAAAAATAAAAGGCTTAATGAATATTCAGTTTGTTCTTAAAAACAATGTTGCATATGTGATAGAAGTTAACCCTCGTGCATCAAGAACAGTGCCGATATTGAGCAAGGTTACAAACATTCCAATGGTGGATATTGGTATAAATGCGATTTTAGGTAAAAGTCTTGTTTCTCAAGGTTGTGAAACAGGTCTTGCAAAGAAGACTTCGCTGGTTTGTGCAAAGGTTCCGATCTTCTCATTCCAAAAATTAAACAGGATTGATCCTGCATTGGCTCCTGAAATGAAATCAACAGGTGAAGTTCTTGGTATTGATACAGTCTATGAAAAGGCTCTTTTAAAAGGCTTTATTGCTGCAGGGTATGAGTTTTCAACGAGAAGAGGCAATGTCATGATTTCGGCAAATGATCATTACAAAAAACAATCTGTTGAAATTGCTCAAACTCTTGTAAGGCTTGGATACAATTTGATTGCAACAACAGGCACTCATAAGTATTTGAAGTTGCACAACATTGAATCAAAAGAGATTGAAAAGTTCGACATAGAAAAAATGCAGCGAAATATGAAAAACAAGGAATTGTGCTTCATCATAAATACTCCGACCACGAATAATAACTCTGTTAGGTATGGTTCTGAGGACAGAGGGTTTTTGATAAGAACAATAGCTGAGATGTATTCTACTCCTTGTTTTACGACAATGGATACAGCAAGAGCATACCTAAAAGCTCTTGAATACTATTCAAAAGGACAAACGCTAACCTATAACAGCATTGATTCTTATAGAGAAGAAAAAACGCTACATTTATAATTTTTATTAAGAAATAGCAAAAAAAATTCAAATTGTGTTTTCAACCATAAAGCAATTCTTAATGGTGGAAAGTTATGAGAGTTTCGTTTTGTGGACATAAAGAGGTTGATGTACTTTATTTTAATGATGTACATGCAAAGCCTAAGTATGTAAGAAACTTTAAAACCGCAGTAGATACTTTTGATAGAGAACATAAGGATAAATTAACTTTTAAAATAGCAGGTGGAGATATCAATATGGATAGATCTGTAGCTGCAAATGTTTTTATTTTAAAGTTGATGGACTTAATAGGTTTGGATGCTTCATCAGTTGGAAATCACGATTTAGAAGGCGGGGACGTCTGGGCTCAGGTTATAAAAACCGCTAAACCAAAGTTTAAATTTTTATCAGCAAATTTAAGCTACTCCAGAGAAAATGAAGTAGAACCATTGGTTGCTAAGTCCAAAGTCATTAACCGTAAAGGTGAAAGAGTTGGTCTAATAGGTGTTTCTCCGCTTGATGCCAATGATGTTGTTTTCAAAGGAGATTTTAACGACTATTTGAATGTTCAAAGTTTAGATAAGACAATTCAATCTGTTAGAAAAGAAGTCAAAAAACTTGAGAAAAAAGGAATAAATAAGATATTCTTACTCGCGCACACAGGTAAGGTTTCAAAAGAAGGGGTCGAGTATTATCAAAAACTCTCGGAAATAGGAGGCATTGATATTATTTTTGGCGGTCACGACCATAAAGAATTCGATCTTTGGTATTCTTCAGAAAGAGGCGAGCCTGTAAAAGTTGTTTCAGCAGGACAAGCAGAAGATAAACAAATCGCCGGAGAAGACTTGGATTCGTTTGGGATTTTAAATGCGGTTTTTGATGATGATGGGGTTTTAGTTCCTCAAAAATGTAAAAATGAAATTTATTTAACAGAAACCTTTCCACCTTCAAAAGAGGTCGCAGATTTAGAAGAACAGTATTTAAAGTCAAATACTGTTATAAGCAGAGTAGATCAAGATTTGACTTGTCCTAACAGGATGACGCAAGAAAATCCTTTAGCCGATCTTACCGCTGATGCGATGCTTTGGGTTGTAAATAAGGAAAAGAGCTCTAAACCTGCTGAAATTGCTTTAATCAACGCAGGTACCTTAAGAGGTGATTTGCAACAAGGTGAAATAACTGTAGGAATGATTAGGCAGGCATTACCTTTTGCAAATAGGCTTGTTAAAACTGAGCTTACAAAACAGCAAATAATAGAGGCATTGAACTGGTCTGCAAAATCGACGACTTTTGTTAAAATAGCCCCAGGAATAATGCAGGTCGGTGGATTAAAATATTCTGTCGATGAAAATCATAAAGTGAAAAATGTTTGTCTTATTGATAAAAACGGAACAATCCTTGAAAGATTAGATAAACAACCGGATGATAAAAAATATATGGTTGTTTATGATGAATTTCTCATGAGTGGTGGAGTTGGGCTCTCAAGTCTGAAAAAAGATGCTACTAAAGATAAAGTTGCATTGTATGATTATTCTAGACAAGAGGCTCTTATTGAATACCTTAAAGAAAATTTTGCTGATAAACCGGTTGAGTTTGTCAAAGACAGGATAAAATATGAGACAGCAAGATATAAAGACAATTGCAATTTGGTGCCGGTTATTGTCTAATATCTTGTATGAACTTAGTTGTTGAAAAATCAATTAAACCATTAACTGGCAGAATCGAAATTCCTTCTGATAAATCTATCAGTCATAGAGCTGCGATGTTTTCCCTTTTAACAAAAGGAAAAATAAAGATTTCTAATTTTTCAAAAGGAGCTGATTGTCATAGTACATTAGGAATAATTCAGCAACTTGGTTGTACTGTTGAATTTTTAGATGAAAAAACGGTCGTTGTCGATTCTTCTCTTGCAATAAGTCCATCAGATAAGTCTCTTGATTGCGGCAACTCCGGGACGACAATGAGACTAATGGCTGGGATTTTGGCAGGGCAAAAATTCCCTTCTGAAATGTATGGCGATCAAAGCCTTAGCAAAAGACCAATGAAAAGAGTAATTGAACCACTATCACAAATGGGAGCTAAAATATCGCATAATGACTTCAAAGCTCCTCTTCGCTTTGAACCATCAGAACTCAAGGCTATCGACTACTTTTCGCCTCTTTCATCTGCTCAAGTAAAGTCTTGTCTACTGTTAGCCGGCATGTTCGCTGACGGCATAACTTCTGTAAAAGAACCTCATAAATCAAGAAACCACACAGAATTAATGTTAGAGTATCTAGGTGCAGATATAAGTGTAGATAAAAATACTGTATCGATAAAACGCTCAGAGCTTGTAGCAAAAGATATTTCTGTTTGTGGTGATATCTCTTCTGCTGCGTTTTTTATGGTTGCAGCTTCAATCGTTCCAAATTCTGAAATTGTATTGCAAAATGTCGGTATCAATCCAACTCGATCAGGTATCATTGATGTACTTAAAGAAATGAATGCTGATATTGAGATTTTTAACCAAAAAATAGTTTGTAATGAACCTGTAGCAGATATTAAAATTAAATATTCAAAATTAAAAGCAGTTACTATTGAAGGGGATATTATTCCAAGACTTATAGATGAACTTCCTGTTATTGCAGTTGCTGCTACTCAAGCTGAAGGAACGACTATTATTAAAGATGCTCAAGATCTTAG
>JAEZOG010000185.1 GCA_023414155.1 Cyanobacteria bacterium OH_CFB_184
TTGCTACAGCTAATGATGCAAGTGCAATAGCGTGAATATTTTTGTTTCCGCATTTAGAAGATAAAATACCTATCGGTATTGAAACTAAAAAGCATACTAAGTTTTGAACAGCAAAGCATATTGAAGCAAAATTTGTAGCTTGAGTAATAGTTGCAGTATAAGATTGTTTTATTGCTTCTGTTGCAGAAGTTAAATCAGGAACTTGGAATATTGTGTGTATTGAATATTGAGTAAAGAAAATAAACATGCTCATAATTCCTATCCAAGAGAATAGTTGAACTGCACATATTTTAGCAACTTCAGGAGATGACTTGAAAAAGTCGACAAGAGAAGTGATGAAGCTTGTTTTTTCTTCTTCTTTTTTCTCTTCAACTACTTTCGATTGTTTATTATTTTTACCTTCTTGAATGGTGATACAAGTCCAGGTCATAGCTAAAGAGAATGCTAGAGCTGCCATAATAAACTGTGATTCTATACTCATTTGGTAGTTAAGAACATACTTTAAAAATGGTGCGGTACCTGCTGCAATAACCGAACCTAAGCCGATTGCAAAGCTTAAAAATGAGTTTGCAATTGAGTGCTGTTCTTGAGGAATTATATCTGGGACAATAGCTCTATAAGGACCTTGAGCTGCGTTAACACAAGCATCAATAACCCAAATCATTATTGCTGCAATTAAAAGAGCTGAAAAAGCTGGAAGTGATATGTGTGTTACTTCTGCAATTTTTGCTGCAATACCAGCTGAGTTAGGGAATGCCCACAAAGCCAAACTTGCAAGTATAGCGCCTACAAATAAATATGGTCTTCTTCTACCGAATCTTGTATTCGTTTTATCGCTTAAAGTTCCAATTACAGGTTGGACAACCATACCGGTAATTGGACCAGCCAGCCATATTAATCCAAATATAAATGGAGAAGCACCAAGACCTTCTGTTACAGGTCCTGAAAGAATAATTCTCATTTGCCATGCAAATTGCAAACCAAAAAATCCAAGACAGAAGTTTAAAAGTTGCATAGTGCTGAATTTTTTCAATGTTGAAGCTTGAATCATTTCTGATTGTTGCATTTGACCTTCTTGAATAGTCTGTGTTTCATTCATTTCTTTATTTTTCCTCATTAACGTGTATTATCTCGACTCGATGTAATCTGTTGTGGGATCACCCATTGTATTAGATTTTAGCATAGAAATTAATTCAGGAATAATTTCAAAAACATCTCCTACTATGCCATAGTCTGCAACATTGAAAATAGGAGCTTTGGGGTCTTTGTTTATTGCTATTATTTTGTCGCTTGAGCCCATGCCTATTGTATGTTGGATGGCTCCAGATATGCCGCAAGCTATATATAGTTTTGGCATGACTGTTTTTCCTGTTTGACCTACTTGAACTGAGTGATCTACCCAACCTGAATCAACTGCACCTCTTGATGCTCCAACAGATGCGTTTAATAATTTTGCCAGTTCTTCAAGCATTTTGAAGCCTTCTTCTGACTTCATTCCTTTTCCGCCTGCAACAATGATTTCTGCTTCATTTAGTTGAACGTCGCTTATTTGTTTATTTTCTTGAAAGTCTATAAGCTCGATTTTTTTATCTAAATTATGAACATCCACCCAGTTATACTCTACTTTTGTATCTTTTTTGATTGGGTGTTTTGGCATTTCAAAAACATTAGGTCTAACGCTAGCCATCTGAGGGAAAGTTTTGCAGAGTATTGTTGCCATTAGGTTTCCGCCAAATGTTGGTCTTGTAGCTGCAAGTTGACCTTTTTCATTTATATCAAGCATAGTACAGTCTGCGGTTAACCCTGTTGCCAGTCTGGAGGATATTCTAGGAGCTAAATCTCTACCTTGAGTGGTTGCTCCTATTAAAACGATAGAAGGCTTGATTTGATTGATTATGTTGACAGCTATTTCGCTGTAGTATTGAGTAGAGTAGTCTTTTAAAACATCGTCTGAAGAAATAATAACTTTGTCAAATCCTGCATTTGAAAGTTTTTCAACTATTCCGTCATAGTTCATTCTTTCCCCGATAATTAAAGCTATAACTTCTTGATTATCAAGTTTTTGAGATAATTCATTTGCTTTGTTTGCAAGTTCTAAAACAACAGGTGTGATATTGTTGTCTCTAGTTAGTTCTGCGTATATTAAAATTCCACGATTTTCCATACTTACACTTTCTTTAATTATTCTCAGTTGTAGTCGCTATTTGCTCTTCTTCAATATCCTTTGAAGTTTTTAATTTAGATAAGATGAACTTAGCCGCGTCTTCTGCATTTTTAGGATAAAACATTTCGCATACTTTTTTCTGTTCTGGTCTAAATGCTTTACTTACGTATGTAGGTGAACCTTTTATGCCGGCTTCAGATGGGTCTAGTTTTATGTCTTCTGAGTTGTACTGAGCCACTTCACTATCTTGGGCTTTTATATAACCGTTGATTTTTATAACTCTTGGTTCATAGTCACATTTTTGAACGCAAATAAGCCCAGGAAGTTTCATTTTATGTGTTTCAATTCCATCTTCAACTTCTTTTTTTATAATAGCTACCCCATCTTCAATAGAAGAAACTTCTTTAACATATGTAATCTGCGGGATATCTAGGTTTTCAGCGATGCTTGGTCCTGTTTGTGCCGTATCTCCGTCCGTTGCAAATTGACCGCATATTATCAAGTCAGCGTCAGGTGCTTTTTCTTTTATTGCAGAAGCAAGAGTTCTTGATGTTGCGATTGTGTCTGAGCCTGAAAATTTTCTGTCACTTACTAAGAAACCATTATCACATCCCATTGCAATTGCTTTTTTAATTATGTCTTCAGCTTGAGGCGGCCCCATTGAAATCGCTGTGACTTCAGCACCATATTTATCTTTTAGTCTTATTGCAGTTTCTAGTGCGTATTCATCAAAAGGGTTTATGATACTTTCTACACCTTCTCTTTGAATGGTATTGTGTTCTGTCCATTTGATATCAGTCGTGTCTGGAACCTGTTTAATACATACAACTATCTTCACAAGTATTCTCCATTAGGCTATGACAATATTTTGCCTTAAAATGCACTTTAGTGCAAATTGTAACAGACAAGAGAAATGCCTTTGACTTTATAAGGTGCCGTTTTCAATAACTATAAAGATTTTGGTTTGTGTTTTTTTGTTTGCAAAATTTACATATCTAAAGCAAGGTCAAGGGTCTTTGCTTTAGCGACGATAGCGCTTGAAGATATTACATCAACACCGGTAGAGGCAATCTGATTAACAGTCTCAAGGCTTACATTTCCGCTGGCTTCAATGATTGCTCTGTTTCCAATCAATTGGACAGCTTCTTGCATTTCTTCAATCGACATATTATCAAGCATAATTATATCGGCTTTTGCTTTTAAGGCTTCTTTTACTTGGGCTAAGGTGTCGCATTCGACTTCAATTTTGTGCGCATGAGAAATGTTTTCTCTAATTTTTTTTACAGCTTCTTTTATAGAACCGGCAAATTTTATATGATTGTCTTTTATCATAACGCAATCTGAAAGGTTAAACCTGTGAAGTTTTCCGCCGCCTGTTTTAACAGCGTATTTTTCAAAAATTCTAAACCCGGGAGTTGTTTTTCTTGTGTCAGTTATCTGAGCTTTATACGGTTCAATTGCTTTTTGATATTTTGCTGTTTCAGTAGCGATCCCGCTTAATCTTTGAATGTAATTAAGTGCTGTTCTTTCTCCAGTCAGGATAAACCTTGCAGGACCGGAGATTTTCGCTATTGTATCATCAGCTTTTATTTCATCTCCATCTTCAAAAAAAGTTGTAACCATAACTCTTCTTGATAATGTTTTGAATACTTTTTTAAAAATATCAATACCGCAAAGGATTCCGTCTTCTCGGGTATTTAAATTAGCTGTTATAAAATCCTCATCAGAAACTAAAAAGTCTGTAGTTATGTCTCCAAATCCGATATCTTCTTCTAATGCCGTTTTTATATGGTTTTCAACTATAAAATTATGAAGCAAAAATTTTGTCATAAGTGTCTGTGTCCTTAGAATAACTGTAGTGGCACGCTTCATCTTTTGTGTCAGGGAAGTCTGCTCTATAGTGCGCGCCTCTTGATTCTTCTCTTTTTAGTGCAAATTTTATGACAAGTTCAGCAACCGTAAACAGATTTCTCAACTCATATTCTTCTTTTGAGCAGCACTTATCTGTGTATGAAAATTCTGATTTCAGCTTTTCAATTTCATCTTGAGCTGCTTTTAGGTTTCTTTCTGTTCTAATGATGCCTACGTTTTGCCACATTATTTCTTGAAGTTTTTCTTTAAGTTTAGGAACATTATTCTCAAAGTATTCATCGCTAGATTGATATTTTTTGATTGAAGCTAAAATCGATTCATCAATAGATTCAGACACTTCAAGGTTTCTGAATGATAAATTGTTTATCAGTTCGTAAGCGCCGACCAGGCACTCTAATAATGAATTGCTTGCAAGTCTGTTCGCGCCGTGGAATGCTGTACAAGAAGTTTCCCCTATAGCGTAAAGCCCTTTTATAGAAGTCATTCCTTCAATATTTGTCTTAATGCCGCCCATAGAATAATGCGCTGCTGGTGAAACTGGGATATAGTCTTTTGATGGGACTATGTTGTTGTTCAGGCATGTTTGCGAAATGTTTGGGAATCTTTTTAAGAATGTATCTTTATCAATGTTTGTAGCATCAAGGTATACATTACTAATATTTGCCTTTTTCATTTCATTAAAAATAGCTCTTGTAACGATATCTCTAGGTGCAAGCTCTTCTCTTGCATCGTATTTGTTCATAAACTTGTTTCCGTCTTCGTCAACAAGTTTAGCGCCTTCACCTCTAACAGCTTCAGAGATTAAGAACATAGTTTCTCCGCCACCTATAGCAAAAGCAGTAGGGTGGAATTGAATGAACTCCATATCTTGAACGATAGCGCCTGCTCTATAGGCTAAAGCAATTCCATCTCCTGTTGCAACTGTTGGGTTTGTCGTGTATTTGTATAATTGTCCGACGCCGCCTGTTGCAAGAATGATTGCTGAAGAATATATTGTTTCGTAATCGTCAGTTGAAGAGTTGTATGCAATAAGACCTTTACAGATGTTATCAGAGTTTACAAGCAGTTCAACAGCGATAGTTTGTTCGTATATGGTAATATTTTTTTCTTCTTTTATTTTATCAACAAGAACCTTCTCTATGCAGTAGCCTGTAGCATCTCCGCCAGAGTGTAAGATTCTGTTGGCGCTGTGTGCTCCTTCAAGAGTGAATTTAAGGTTATCGTTTTCATCTCTGTCAAATTCAACACCGTAGTTTAAAAGGTCGTTTATAACAATTTCGCTGTTTTCAGAGATGAATTTTACAACGTTGAAATCAGAAAGCCCCGCTCCAGCTTTAATTGTGTCTGCTATATGAAGACTGGTTGAGTCTTTTTCATTTTTTGACATAACAGCAACTACGCCGCCTTGAGCGTATCTGGAGTTAGATTCTTTCAGATGGGCTTTTGTAATTACTAAAACTCCATCAGGAAGATTCATTTCTTCTGTAAGTTTAATAGCTGCATAAAGTCCGGCTATGCCACTTCCCACTATTACAGCTGAATATTTTGAGTGTTTCATTGTTGGGGTTTCTCTTTATTTTGTTATATTTTAAACCAAAAACATTTTTTTTTCATTAAATGTCTTCTATATTGTTTATACTTGATAAGAAAAATTTACAATTGCTATAGTGGGGATTTGCATATGATAGATATTTGGGCTAAAATAATTTTGCCGTGCTCCACGGGGACTTTGCGGATCTCTTGACCCGAACGCTTATGCGGGGTGCAGAGCCTGCTGTGAGGCTTTTGTGAGTATGGTGGATGATTTAGGTATTTATGATAATTCGGACTGTTATGGCGTAGGCCATCGAACCGTGTCAGGACGGGAACGTAGCAGCACTAAGGTGTAACTTGCGGGTGTAGCAGGGTCGGATAGGAGATATTTAGGTTTGAAGTCATATTTTTCAAATGTCGATAGGCAGTGGCACGGCAATAAAAAAGAGCCCTTTATAGAGGCTCTTTTTTATTGATATGTTTTTAAGCTCGCATCTAATTCTTTTTTTGCATACTTTGGGTGAAACGATAAGGTTGCGTGGTTTTTTAAAGTTAGTTTTAAATACTTTTGATAGTTTTGAATATCTCCGAGTTTTTTAAATACTTGAGCTTGGTAATAGTATAAATCTGCTGACAGCGGATTTTCTTCAATACCTGCTTGAAGAACTTCAAGGGCATCTGTCAATCTGTTTTGGCTTGTCAGGATTTGCGAGTATAGCTTGATTGCGTCAATATCTTTGGGATTTATTTCAACTGTTTTTTTGAGATTTAAAAGGGCTGAACTTACATCACCTCTTTCCCAGTAAATCGCCGCCAGATTATAGTATGCCCAACTATAATCAGCTGAGCTCTTTATTACAGTTTCATATTCCTGCATTGCCAGATCAATTTTTCCTGTTTTTTTGTATTCATAACCCAGATGAAATCTTGCAATTATGTCTTGATCGTTCAGTGAAATAGCTTTTTCCAGATTTTCAATTGCTTGAATAGAATTTCCAAGTTTAGAGTGAATATAACCTATATTGAAAAATGAATTTGCATCTTCTTCATCGATTTCAAGCACGTCTTCAAATAGTTCAAGTGCTTTTGAATAGTCTTTTTTTTGCAGAAAAGCACAGCCTAAATTATAGATGAAATCTGCTTCGTTAGGGTTTATGTTTAAGGCTTTTGTGTAGCTCTCTATTGCTTTATCTAAATGTTTTAACTTTTCCCATATGATCCCAATGTTGTAGTGTAATCTGGCATCTTCAGGAAAAATCCCAACAAGATAAAATAAGTTTTTTAGTGCTTCTTCGTTTTCTCCTATTTCAAGCAAAGCAATAGCAAGTTCTCTTATGGCTTGAAAATTGCTGGGATCTTCTTTTATTAAATTTTGAAGCTCTTCTATCTTTTCCATATCTCGATTTTAACAGTTTTATACGATTTGTACAAATTCATCTATGAAAATAAAATTTGATTTATTGCTTTTGGAATATAGTCTATTAAATTCGAAGCTAAGACACCGTATTGAGAGTTATCTTGGCTTGCAAGTTCTCCGCTTAAACCATGGATAAATACTCCTAGCGCTGCAGCTTCAGTAAGTTTTAATCTTTGAGCCAACAGACCTGTTATAATTCCTGTTAAAACATCCCCGCTGCCTGCTTTAGCTAAAGATGAATTGCCTGTTATATTAGTGTAAACATCTCCATATTTATCTGCAATGACGGTTTTATGACCTTTTAAAACAACAGTAGCCTTGAACTTTTGAGCAGTCATCTTAGCAAAATGTTCTCTGTTATTGTTAATTTCATCCGTTTCTATATTTAAAAGCCTGGAGAGCTCTTTAGGATGCGGAGTTAAAATTACATTGTGAGGAAGGGTGTCTAAACCCAACAATGATATTGCGTTTAACCCATCAGCATCAATTACTATAGGAACTTCAGAATTGTATCCCTTTAAAAACTTGTCGATAAATTCAATCGTACTTGAGTTTGTTGTCAGGCCGCAGCCTAAAGACACTGCCTTAAACGAGCTTATTTGGTCTATAACGATTTTCGCATTGTCACTTGCTATACTTTCATTGTTGAAAGTTCTCAGCGGCAAAAACGTCAAGTCAGGCGTCATAGATGCAATATTGTTTATAATGCAATCAGGGCAAGCAAGAGTTGAATAACCCGCTCCTACTTTCAGCGCAGAGATTGAAGATAGAAAAGCTGCACCTTGATAAAACCTTGAACCTGCTATGTTTAATATTCTACCGTAAGTAGCTTTGTTTGAATCTTGAATTCTTTTTGGTAAAAGTCTAAGAGCATCTTTTTTATCAAGTTGTCTATCCATTTTGCCTTATCGCCTCGTATATTACGATTGCAACAGAGTTTGAAAGGTTAAGACTTCTTTGGCCTTCTTTCATCGGTATTGTTATACAGTTTTCTTTGTTGCAGTTGAGCAAATCTTCGTCTAGTCCTCTTGTTTCAGGGCCAAAAACAAAAAAATCGCCTTCTTTAAAAGGTATATCAGAATATTTTTTTTCTGTTTTTGTTGTCAGGTAATAAAAATTTGAATCTGGATAGTTGTTTTGTAACTCTTCAATAGAATTAAATTTAGAGATACTTGTGCTATCCCAGTAGTCTAATCCTGATCTTTTAAGATATTTATCAGTTAATGCAAAGCCTAATTTCCCGACAAGAAATAGTTTAGAGCCTGTACACGCACACAATCTTACAATGTTTCCTGTGTTTTGCGGTATTTCAGGCTCAACTAAAACTATATTAAAACTTGAATTTATATTATTGTTGCTCATTTTTAGTGAAGAATCTTTTGCTTTCAACGATAACAGGTATTCCTCTAAGAACACAGAATATAACAGCGATGTATACCAATGCAGGAGCTACAATGTCTAATACAGGTTGGATTTTGTATACAAACACAGCCCAATGTTCAACTGTCATAGGATTATAGTATTCAAGGTTTGGAATATTAGCAGCAATCATAAGAACAAAAGCCAAAGCTTTAGCACCACCATATGCGCCTCTGCTGAATCTTGATGCTGTTATGAAATTACCTATTTTATTTTTTATCATGCTTGTTTCGCCAAAGGCAGTGTAACCATCAGCTAAAGCGATACTTCTTAATCCGTCAGTGATGATTCCTCTTGATAAAACAACCAATGGAACCCAGACGCCTACCCATCCAAGAACTGCAAATACAACCCAATAAGCGTTTTCAACAATTCTATCACCTAATATGTCAAGTACAGAACCTAATTTTGAGGATTCATTTCTCATTCTTGCAACATAGCCGTCTAAACCGTCAAGTGCAATTACAAATATTGTCAAAAAGAACGCACTCATATAAAATGCCGGCTGATGTGCTGCTTTAACTTGAAATCCGGGTGCAGTACAAAATAGTAACCCTAAAGTTATAAATGCTAATATCACTCTTAAAACTGTCAAAAAATTAGCCACAAAATTCTCCTTTACTTCTTGCTTCTTGAGAGCGCAAAGTCAAAGTTATCAAGTGCCTTTCTTCTCTCACCAAGCATGATCTTTTCTGCTTCTTCCAGTACTCTTGTAACATGGAACCCGTTTTCACCGTCGCTTCTTGCTTTCTTACCTTGTTCAATACAATTTAAGAAATGCTGACACTCAAGTTTTAAAGGTTCTATTTCAATATAGTCCAGACTTTCTGTTTTTACTGCTCCAGGTGTTCCGTTGTCAAATATTTGTAGTTTGTTTTCGCTTAAGGTGTCATCAAACATCGCTGAAGC
>JAEZOG010000016.1 GCA_023414155.1 Cyanobacteria bacterium OH_CFB_184
GAAATAAATGGGACACTATTTGATTAATTTTATGGCATATACTCTCGCGATGGTTGGTGTGATAACTGTTTGTCTGGTTGTGTATAAAAAATGTGTTTTAAACGTCGGAGAAAATAAAACGCCTGACTTTTTAAAAATCGAAAACGCATTAAATATATCTGCAAGAAAAACAATTTATGTTGTAAGAGCAGGTGAAGAGAAGTTTTTAATAGCTTCTGATGTTGATAAAACAACTTTCTTATCTAAATTAGAATGCGGTCAAAAAGTAACTTTTGAAGAACAGATTGCTTCTACTATTAAAAAACCTACCTTAGCAGGTCTTTCAATAGACGAAGAACTTATCGATAGACGTTCAAATGTGACTAAGCTTCCTGTGATGAAGGAACTTGCAAGAAAATTAAACACACAGAGAGGTTAAAATGGATAGCGTACTTAAGGATTTAAACCCGGTTTTACAAATGCTTTTAGTAATGAGTTTGTTCTCATTACTACCTTTTGTTTTTACTTGTATGACAAGTTTCTTAAGGTATGCAATTGTTTTTTCATTTTTAAAACAAGCACTAGGTACTCAGCAATTGCCACCTGCAATTGTATTGCTTGGTCTTTCAATTATTTTGACATTTTATACTATGGGACCAGTGTTCCAGCAAATGTGGGATGTGGGTTCAAAACCATATCAGAAAACCGGCTCGATAGTACTTGCAGTATCAGAGGGTTCTAAGCCGTTAAAAGAATTTATGATGAAACAGACAAGGCAAGAGGATTTAGCATATTTTGTTGAGCTTTCTAAAAAGCGCCCTCCTAAAAGTCCTGATGAGATTACAATTTGGGAAGTAGCTCCTGCTTACATCATAAGCGAGTTGAAAACAGCTTTTGAAATCGGTTTTATAATATTTGTTCCGTTTATTGTACTTGATTTGGTTGTTGCTAACGTATTATTGGCACTTGGTATGTTTATGTTATCTCCAACGATTATCTCTCTTCCGTTTAAACTGCTCATATTCATTGCGGTAGATGGCTGGAGCTTGATAGTCCAAGGTTTAGTCGGAAGCTTTAATTAAGGGATAAATTATGGAATTATTAATGGAATTTATGGGAAAAGGCCTGATAACAATGCTTATGATATCGATGCCGTGTGTTTTAACTGCGGCAGCAATCGGTTTAGTTGTCGGTATTTTGCAGGCAGTTACTCAAGTTCAGGAGCAAACGATTGCTGCCGCCCCTAAAATTATTGCTGTTTTTCTGGTTATTATGATCTTCGGACTGGGTTATGTAAGGTTGCTTACGGAACTTATTCGTGAAGGTAATCAATTAGCTTTTGAAGTAATACCAAAAAATGAAAACTATGTCCTTCCATCTGATTATTATAAATATACAAAACCTTTTGCAGATGAGATGAGAGTGGATAGTTTTAAAAACGTTCCCGGTGTTGATGAGATGATGAAAAACCCTGGGAAAGTCCCATTCTCCGATAATAGAGACAGGTTAAAATATAATCCTGCCAGCAAACAAGAAACACCAAGACCTAACTTTATTGAGCGTAAAAAGATTATGGGTGGATAAATAAGTGAAAAAGATAATAATTTTAACTATTATATTTTTTTCAACTGTTAATTTAAGTTTTGCGCAAGAGCTTAAAAAATTCGAATTAAAAAAAAATTCAATTTACCTGTTGCTTCTTGATGAAGATGCTGTAACTTTTAAAAATACCAATCCGAAAGTATTATCTTATGATCTTGTTATGACTCTTGAAAATAGCAACCAACAGGTTATTCTTCAGGCTTTAGATTATGGTTCAAGCCAGCTTGATATTTCGACAAAAAATGATAACTACAGCTACCTTGTAACAGTGTCTGACAAATCTGTCTTTAATGAGGATGATTTGCTGGAAATTGAAAAACCGGAAATTGAAGGTATAGAATGATAGATACTATACTTTCAGATTTTGGTAAATATTTTCCTGAGATAAATAATGCACTAGGTGCTGGAATTTTGATTTTTGTCAGGTTTTTGGGCCTTATAAGATTTGCCCCGGGGCTAAATAGAAAAGAGATTCCTGGAATAGCTAAGTTATCTTTTGCATTAATTTTTACTGTAATTTTAGTAATGGTATTGAAGCCTACTATGCCTCCAACTGGAGTTTCTTTAATATATTCAGTGCTCATAAACTACGTATTTGGGGCTTTGATAGGGTATATTGCATATTGTATTCTTGCAGCGGTTGAAGCAGGCGGTGATATGATTAATATGCAGATGGGTTTATCATCTGCTATGGTTTTAGACCCGACAACTCAAGCTCAAACATCTATTTTAGGTAAGTTTTTCGGACTATTGGGGCTGATAATTTTTATTCACATCGGCGGTTTTTATTGGCTTTTTAATGCATTTTTAAGAAGTTTTGAAATATTTCCTGCTTATGCAGTTGCAATACCTTTAGACAAGATAGTTAATATTCAATACATAATAACTATCACTTCTAACGTATTATATATTGGTTTGCAAATCGCTTCTCCAGTGTTATTAGCTACTCTGGGGCAAGATTTGATATTGGGTATAATCTCTAAAACAGCACCTCAAATTAACGTATTTCAGTTGAGCTTTCTATTCAAGCCTGTTTTTGGTGCAGCAATATTGCTGTGGATTATGCCGATGCTCTATAATAT
>JAEZOG010000001.1 GCA_023414155.1 Cyanobacteria bacterium OH_CFB_184
GAGTATGACCGCATCGTTGAGTTAGAAGAGACCGTAGACGTCATCGAAGAGCTGTTAAAAGATGAAGACGAAGAAGATACAAAGGATCTTGTGACCAGACCGCCGGTTGTGTGCGTTATGGGACACGTTGATCACGGTAAAACTACATTGTTAGATTCAATTAGAGCCTCAAAACATAAAATTGTTTCAACAGAAGTTGGTGGTATAACACAATCTATTGGTGCTTATACAGTACATTTAGATAACAAAAAAATTGTATTTATTGATACTCCTGGTCACGAAGCTTTTACTGAGATGCGTGCCAGAGGTGCTAAAGCTACTGATATCGCGATATTAGTTGTTGCAGCAGATGACGGTATTATGCCTCAAACAATTGAGGCTATAAACCACGCAAAAGCCGCTGAAGTACCAATTATCGTTGCTGTTAATAAAATGGACAAACCATCTGCTAACCCGGATAAAATCTTACAACAACTTACAGAACACGGTTTAGTTTCTGAAGAGTGGGGTGGAGATACTGTTTGCGTTAAAGTAAGTGCTTTACAAGGTACTGGTATTGATGATTTGTTAGAATATATTCTTTTAATGTCAGAAATGCAAAATTTAAAAGCAAATCCATCTGCAAAAGCTAGTGGTGTAATCATTGAAGCGAATCTTGATAAAGGAAAAGGTCCAGTTGCAACATTATTAGTCCAAAACGGTACATTAAAAACAGGTGATTGTTTTGTAGTTGGTACTGTTTCAGGTAAGGTAAGAGCATTGCTTTCTGACTCTGGCGAAAGAGTTAAAAAAGCAGGTCCTTCAACTCCTGTTGAAATCCTTGGTTTAACAGAAGTGCCTCAGGCAGGTGATTACTTTGAAGTAGTTGAAAACGAAAAAGTAATGCGTTCTATTATTCAAGAAAGAAAAGACACCGAAAGAACAACTCGTTTAGAATCTATGATGCCATCGCATGTTAGAAACGAAGTTGTTGGTTCTGGTGAAGATAATATTAAAAAATTAAATTTAATCATAAAAGCTAACACAAATGGTGCTGCAGAAGCAGTTGCTCAAGCAGTTAGACAACTAGAGTCAAAAGAAATTGTAACCAAGCTAGTCCACGTTGGAGTTGGTGACATTTCTGAAGCTGATGTTATGTTGGCAAGTGCTAGTAATGCAATCGTGCTAGGTTTTACAGTTAAAGAAGATGCCAATGCTCAACAAGCAGCTGAAAAAAATAAGGTTGTTATCAAGAAATATAATATCATTTATCAAATATTAGAAGATCTTGAACAAAAAATGTTGAGTCTTCTTGAACCTGAAATAAAAGAAGTTACGCTTGGTAAAGCTGAAGTTAGACAAATATTTACGATTGGTAAAACTTCTAAAATCGCAGGTTGTTATGTTCTTGAAGGAAAAATCGTCAGAAACAAAACAGCTGTCGTATTTAGAAATGATCAAGAAATATTCAAAGGTCAAATTGATCAACTTAAGCGTTTTAAAGAAGATGCTAAAGAAGTTGCACAAGGTTTTGAATGTGGTATTTCCTTCAATAAATTCAATGATTTACAAGAAGGTGATATCATAAAAGTTACTACTACCGAAGAAATCGAACGCCAAGTTTTAGTGTAGATTGGATTAAAAATGTCATTAAGAAACGAACGTGTTAGAAAAACATTAATGAAAGAGATCGCTGATATTATTCAACGTAACATCAGAGATCCAAGAATTGCTGGAATTGTATCTATTACTGATATAGAGATTTCTCATGATAATTCATCAGCTAAAGTTTATTTTTCAGTTTTTGCTTCTGAAGAAGCAAGAAAGCAAACTATAATTGCATTAGAAGAAAATACACCTAAAATCAGATATGAAGTTGGAAAAAGAATTCGTCTAAGACATACTCCAGAGCTTAAATTTATACCCGATGACTCTATTGAAAGAGGCACAAAGGTTACTGAGCTTATCAATAAGATATCTAGGGGTGAAATCTAGTTTCTGATGTTTGGTTTTATAAACATTAACAAGCCAAAAGGAATTACTTCACACGATGTCATTTCCAGATTAAGAAAGCTTACTAAAGTTAAGCAAATCGGTCATTCTGGGACTTTAGACCCATTAGCACAAGGTGTTTTGCCCGTAGCTATTGGTAAAGCTACTCGTCTATTAGAGTATTTGTCTGATGAAAAAAAGTATATTGTTGAACTTCAGTTTGGCAAAGTTTCGGATACTTATGATACTGAAGGTACTATAGAGATTTTTTCAGAAGTAAAAGTAAATCGTGAGCAAGTTGAAGAAAACTTGCAAGCATTTAAAGGAAAAATTACCCAGATTCCTCCTGCTTATAGCGCTGTACATTATAATGGGAAAAGACTATATGAGCTTGCTCGGGAAGGAATTATTCCTGATGATATTCCCTCTAGAGAAGTAACTGTTGACTATTTAGAGATGGTTGATTTTGATGAAGCTTTGCAGACTTGCAGTATCGAAATTTCTTGTTCAAAAGGAACTTATATTAGAAGTATAGTTCATGACTTGGGTCAAAATCTATCTGTAGGCGCAGTTATGACAGACTTAATAAGGTCTAAATCCAGCAATTTTAAATTAAATAACTCAATTGAGTTATCGAAGCTGGCTTCAGTTCAGGATGTTGAGTCAGTATTGATTAATCCACTTGAAGTCTTATCATATAATAAAGTTCCAATTACTGAAAATGAGTTGTTTCGAGTTAAAAATGGAAATTTCTTACAAAATAAAAACTCTATAGACGATTCAAATGTCATGTTGGAATATAATAATAGATTAGTTGCAGTTGCAAGTGTT
>JAEZOG010000031.1 GCA_023414155.1 Cyanobacteria bacterium OH_CFB_184
TGTCCTATCCATATAACTTATATGTGTCAAAGCAGAGTATGGGTTTCGCACTGCATATCCCAATCATCATAATGTCATCGTTTTTATTAGGGGGATTAATAAAAAGAAATAAAATTTTTATATTATTTCCCGCAACACTTTTACTTCATACTCTTATGTGCCTTATTGTTGTTCCTGCATTCGTAGGTGTATTGGACAATGGGACAATTTATCTTAATGCACCATTTATGTATTTTTTACCTATATATTTATGTTCTTATGTCTTTTTGTCAATATTTCTATTGTGTAATTTTCTTAAGTTTAAAGATAGAAAAACTTTCAACAATAATCAATCAGTTTTGAACTAAGTGCTTTTCACTACTTTCATTTTAAATGTTTGATTTTCGTTATATAAACTATTGCCTAAAATTAATACAGTTCTGTCATAATAGCTATATTCAGGATTTGAGAACCCCATTTTTGTTGAAAATCCCACTAATCAAGAAATTTGACTTGTAAGCAGCATTACTTGCTTCATGTTTGGATTAAGAAATTCATAAAATATGGACTAAAATTTAATTATTACACAGTTTATGCTAAAATTACTAGACGAAAAGGTCTTAAGTGAGTAAGTTTTCTAATGAGACACAATGGAAAAACCAAAGACACAAATGTTATTGAGGATAAAAAAATAGAGAGCATTAAAGAATCTGATAAAACTTCAGGCATAGATGTTATTTCGAAGTTATTAATTGACAAATTTTATACAGAATTACTTTCGGAAAATGATAAAAAATTACTAAATTTAATGTTTTCTGAAACAACCACTCAAAAAGATTTAGATGAATTTTTGCAAGAATGGGATATTGAAGTTGAGGGAAGTCATAAAACACTAATGCTTTCCTATTTTATGAAGATGCATCCTGATTTAAAATTTACAGATTATGTGCTTCCTCGTTTGAAAGGTTTATTTGATTTTTATAAATTTAAAAATATTAAACTCTTTTCTCATTTTACAAAAATATGTAATGTTTTGACAAAAGAAAATATAAAAATACTGCTTTTAAAAGGTGGGGCGATGAAATATCTGCGTCCTGAATTGTCAAGAGTTATGGGGGATCTGGATATATTGGTTCCCGAAAAACAATACCTAAAAGCAGGTAAACTTGCAGAATCAATGGGGTATGATGCTGCATGGGCTATACATTCTGTTGACTTGCACTTAAAAAATTCTCAAGAAGGTATCGTCGATATTCACAAGTATATCCAAATGATGACAGGTTGTGAGAAAAAAATTAACAACGATTTATTTGATAGAGCCCAAAAAGCAAAAGTTTATAATGTTGAAGTTCTTGTGCCATGTCATGAAGATATGTTTTTTATTGCACTAGTCAATATGGCGAGAAATCTTTCCGACAATACAAGTACTTCAGGGATTTTATATACTTTGTTTGATTGCAAATTTCTGTTGGATTCTAAGCCTGACTTTGATTGGAGTATTGTAATCACTAATGCTGTTAAAACGAAAACTCAACTGCAAATATCTTTTGCAATTAAGTTTATAAATCAGATAATACCTGGTTTACTTCCTGATGAAATACAAAAAAACGAAATATTTGAAAAATCGTTTACTAATTATTCCGTTTTAGTTTTTTATAATCGCTTTTTCTTGTGCGATATGCAAATGCAAAATCGTAGCTTAAAATTATATGAGGCTCTAAAAAATAGAAAAATATTTGTCGAGTATTTAAAGCTCAAATCGACCTATTTTTTACTTAAACGAAAAATAATAAGGAAAAATCCTTATTTTGCAAAACTTGTTCTAAACATTTATGAAAAATTAAAAATGCAGGTGAATAATGAGAATAGATAATCCTACAAAAGAACATCTTGATTGTTTATATGATAATTTAAACAATCATATTGAAACAAGTTTCGAAAGAAAATGGATAAAGTACATAGACCTGGGGCCGAAAGTTATCAGACTAATAAGTTTTTCGGCTGAATTTACTCCACACGTTCAAAAACAGCTGGATTTTTCATTAACAGATCATTGCGAAAACTATGATGCAACGTTAATTATCTGGAATGAAAAAGATATCGATAGATTACCCCCAAAATTAAGTTCTGATTATGATCCTAAAGTAAATTTAAAATTAAGAGTAGAAGCTCTTGTTCGTGGTCGAGGAAAGAAAGATGTATGTTTAAACATTTATGATCATAGTGTTTCACAGCACGATCCAGTAATCGATATCAATGCAACTAGCGGTTTAGTTAATGCTTTTCGTAAGCAAACAAATACCTGGTATTATGGAGTAAAAAATCTTGACCCTGAAGAATTTATAAAACATGGGCATATATTTGTACAAGTCTTTAACAGAATTTTAAAAACTCCCTCCGTCAGCCTTGTTCACGGTGCTTTGGTTGGATTAAATAACAACGGAATTCTGTTATGTGCAAGAGGACAAAGAGGAAAATCGACACTGGCAGTTCTTTCTATGCTCAAAGGATTTGATTACGTTTCAGATGATTATCTCATTCTTGAGCGAGAAGGAAATGATCTTTATTCATATCCTATTTATTCAATAATTACACTCTCACCGGTAATGTATAACAATTTATATGATGATCTTGAAGGAGTGCGTTTTGTTTCAAACAATGCGAGAAAAGATAAATATGTAATAAATATTTCAAACTATCATAATCAATTCAAAAAGAAATATCCGGTTAAAGTTTGCATTTTTCCTGAGATTACTGATGATGAGAAACCGTCTATTGTTCTTTGCAGCCGCAATGAGAAAGGTAGAGCAATCACACACTTAATCCATTCAACTATTTCTCAAATGCGGGATGACCACGATACAAAAACAATACAAAAATTGATCGATATGGTCAAACAATTTGATTTTTATAAGATAAATCTTTGCAGGGATATATATGCAAATGTTGAATGTTTAAAAGAATTTACAGAATTATTAAATAAAAAGGAGAGTAAGAATGACGAATTATGCATTAAATGATGAAAAAATGTTCGCTGATATTACAGATGGTATTGCTGTTATTATCAATTCGGAAACAGGAATATACTTCGGCATGAACGCTTTTGCAACGATAGTTTATGAGAATATTGCAAACGGTGTTTGTACAGAAAAAATCTATGATTTTATTAAAAAGCTTCCTAATGTACCAGATACATTTGAAGATAATTTCAATATGTTTGTTGATGCAATGATCGAAAAAGAAATATTGCTTCCAGTTGAAGCTTCAGACATAAATCCGGATATAGATTTAAAAGTAGCAAATGAAGATTTATTTGTTTTAGAATTAAGAGAATATAATGATGCTCAAGAATTACTTCTTGCAGACCCAATCCACGAAGTAAAAGAAGAAACAGGCTGGGCTCCAGAAAAAAGTTCTATAAACACAGATAAAAATGACATCGAGAGACGTGAAGCAAAGACAAGGGTATAGAAATATGTATTCAGCCAACGTATCAGTTATAATTCCTGTTTATAACGTTGAACCATACCTAAAAAGATGCCTGGACGCTCTTTGCAATCAAACACTAAAAGATATTGAGATTATCTGTATTAACGATTGCTCTACTGATAGTTCAATACTAATTTTAGAAGAATATGCACAAAATGATTCCAGAGTTAAGATAGTAGATTTTAAAGAAAATAGAGGGGTTTCTATTGCAAGAAACGCTGGAATTGAGATTGCAAAAGGTGAATATATAGGGTTTGTAGATCCTGATGATTACGTTGACCTTGATTTTTATGAAAAACTGTTTGCAGAAGCAAAAAACAATAATTCAGATATTGTTAAAGGCAATATTAGAAACGTTGAGATTGATGGGAAAATAACTGTCGGACAAATTAACAAACTCATAAGTAGCCAAGACAAATTTAAGTTTCAGTATGAATGGACAACAGCCATTTATAGGTCTTCCGTTATCTATAATAACAATATTAAACTGCCTGAAGAATGCACAAACTGCGAAGATATCGTTTTTTTAATAAGATGTTTAATATACTCACAAAAAGTTTCGGTTGTTGAAGATGCATATTACAACTATTGTAGACGTGAAAAAAGTTTAAATTCAAAAAATCTTTCGATTTCATCAGTTATATCTACAATTCAGGCATGTGAAATAATTTTAGATGAGCTAAATCAGGCTGAATGCAATAATTTGATAACTAATAAACAATATATTGAGACCTATTTGAGCATGTGGAACTCAATATTATTCGCATCATATAGAAACGATGAATATAGCGCGAAGGAAATGTGCGTAGAGCATTTCATAGAAAATTTTTATAAGTGTAAATATAAAGATGAATTAGAAAAACATTCCGGATTAAAAGTATTGATACCATACATAAAAAATCATGATAAACAAAGTATAATAAACTTACTTTCTAAATATCAATCACCAAAAGAATTCGTTGTAAAAAACATTTTATCTAACCTAAGAAATAATGTAAAAAAGGATATAAAAATTTAAGCTAACTTTACCATCAGATCTAAAAAAGTTTGTACGATAAAAAGGAAAGAAAATTAAATGCGCCAAGATAATTTGATATCAGTGATTATACCTGTTAAAAACGGCTCAAATTATATTAGTGAGGCACTCACCGGTATTAAAACTCAAAATGTGAATGTAGAAATAATTGTTGTGGACGACAATTCAACTGACAATACATCTGAAATTGCAGTAGAACATAAATGCACACTCTTAAAGCACACAACTACGATGGGACAAGTAATTGGAAAAAATACTGGTTTAAAAGCAGCAAACGGCAATTTTATAATGTTTCATGATCATGATGATATCCTGACTAATAATGCATTAAAAATAATGTCTCAAGAGCTTTTAGATAATAAAGATTTAGAAGTTGTAATTGCAAAAATCCAAGATTTCATTTCTTCTGATGCTTCAAAACAAAATCAAAATATCAAACAAGAACCATACTACGGTTGCCTTGCCGGTTCTCTATTAATCAAAAAATCAGTTTTTGATAAAATAGGATTGTTTGAAGAAAATATAACTGCAGGTGAAATCATAAGCTTAACTTCAAAATTTGAAGAATATGGGATAAAAACAAAAAAGATAGATTTTATTTCAAGTAAAAGAAGAATTCATGATACAAATTACGGAAAAACAAATAAACACAAAGAACTCAAAGATTATGCAAGCATATTAAGGGCTAAATTAAAAAGACAATCAATTTAAATTTCATATCTGAATTTACTTTTAAAATTCTAAATTCTAAATATAATTTTATAATTCTGGGGCGAAAGGCAGGCACATTGTTTGAGTAATCGCATTCGCTCAACTCAAACTAACTGGCTGCATCCGTCAAACTCCGGCACGACTTCATTTGAATTCGTCTTGCCTTGTTTGTCGTAGAGACTCACCTCGACAAAGCTTTGCTTTGTTAGAGGTACTCATCCACCGTCCCAAAAT
>JAEZOG010000013.1 GCA_023414155.1 Cyanobacteria bacterium OH_CFB_184
CCGTTGGGGTCTTCAGAACTTTGTGATAAGAGAAGTAGACACTTCATATTGGAATAAACCTGCAGACAAAACTAATGCTGAAAATCAGCTATCTCTTGATACTCTTAGAATCATAAAACAATCTCTTCCTCAATGGATGACAACTGACATAAAAAATCAACTGACGAAATATAAAGAAGGCAGTCTTGAATATTGGACCAAATTCTATGAACTAGCGATAAAAGCTATGGACCAAGAAGGAACATACAACGGTCAATACAAATAATCTAAAATAAAAGGTATCTATGATACCTTTTATTTTTTTGCGACTACTATATCTTTTATAAGATTTAGAATTCTGCCTGTCATATACTCAATATATTCAGATGATGATAGACCATTTATTACAATATCAGCCTGCTGCATAGTTGGTCTTATATAAACCTGAGCTGTTGAATTAACATCAGCGAACTGCATATCTGCAGCCTTGCCAACTTTACCTCTTTGTTGTGCTCTTGCATACCATCTGTCTTTCAAAATATGAAAAGGAGTGAATACATACACTTTAATATCATGAACATCTATTACATTTTGATTTAAAACATATAAACCTTCATTTAAAATAATTTTAGCTGGTTTTTTAGAAATTTTATTTGGTCTGCTTTCACAAGTCACAAAATCATATTCAGGTGCTTTTACTCCACAAAGATTCTTTAAGCTTATTAAATGAGCTCTCATAAGCTCCATATTAATTGCATTTGGAGTATCTAAGCTAAATCCTTTTTTAAAAAGATTTTCGTATGATCCAGCTTCTCTTAATTCTACAGAAGTATCAAAGTAATAATCATCACAACAAATTGTAGTAAATAAGCTATTTTCGTGTTCACGTATAAAGGCTTTTGCAGCATTTTGCACAAAAGTAGTTTTGCCTGACGCCGATTCACCAGTAATACCAATTAAATATGTATCTTTTGGTTTGCTTACAATTGATTTAACTAATTTTATAAGAAATTGATCATTGATTGTCAAAAATAACGGTTGTTTTTGTTCTTTGTCTTCTTCAAGAATCTCTTTTAAACCTTCAACTATCTTAAAAATAAGATTATATTTACTATTAGAACCTTTTTCTTTTTCTACAGCAGACAGTAGTGACTTATCACTTTCTAAAATATTCATATTATCCTTCTTTGTTGTGTGGGCTATTAAATTATCACGTATTTAACTTATTATACTTGGATAAAAAATTAAAATGTTTAAAATTGCTCGTATTATTAAAAAACATTAAAACAAATTTAAATATTTAAAATGAATTCGTATATATCCTTATAAGTAGAGAAGTTTTGATATTGTATTTGTTTTTTTAAACAGATATCTAACAAATAATCCTTGGCAAAAACAACATCAGATACTGAAGCGGCTTCAACGTCAGGAATTCCATCACCTGCAAAAATAACTTTTAAACCTTGCATCTGGAGGTTTTGAATAAACTTTTGTTTAGAAACTCCTAAATTTTGATCATAATATTTATGCCCTATTTCAAAGGGAAAAAGTTCTAATCCATTATTTTGAGAATAGTTGCTGGGATTTGCAATTAATTCTATTTTTTTGTCGACCTTAATTTTCTTCAATATTCTATCTATATAATAGTCTGCGCCTGCACTTACAACATATACTTTTATAGAATTTTGAATACAATAATCGACAGTTTTTGCAAAATATTCTTCCACTTCGATTTTATCTATAAAAGAATGAAAATCGTCTATATCTAGCCTTATTTTTTTAAAAATTCTATTTAAAGCTTCAACATGGGTAATTTCGCCTGATTTATAGTCATACCAAGGCTGCATGTCTGAAGGGGTCAATAGGTTTTCAGTAACATAAGCAAAGAAATCTACCTTCGAAATGGTACCGTCAAAATCTGAAACTAAAACAACATTATCTTTATTTAACTTAAGATTTTTCATAATATTTAACGTATTCACCCAACTCACTGCATTTGTCTTCTAGTTTATCAATTATAGAAACAAGATTTTTAATATGTTTTGTTTTATCAGACTGACTCATCGACTGAAACACAAACCCGTGCTTGATATCAGGCAATAATGCATCTTTAAAGTTATTGATTTCTGTATAAAATGTAGTATCAATTAATTCTAAAGAGCTATACATATTGGCCATAAGCTCAAATAATCTATGTTTTGCCTGTAAGTATTTTTCTGATTTTAATTTAGCAAGAACCTCAGAAAGAGATGACTTTATAAAATCGTAATGCGGTAAAATATCTTTTTTCTTTTTTGTAAGTGTATTTTTAAAATAGTCCATAGTAGTTTCATAGCCTGTATCTATAAGATCTAACCTCTTATCGACAGGAAGTGTGAAATCGATTAACAAGACATCTTTGGTATCAACTACAATATAATCAAATTTATCTTTATTTTTGTACAATTTCAGAACATTTTCTGTACATAAATTTGAAAAAGTACTAAACACAGAATTTAAATAATCCAAAGGATTTTTTATATTTACGCAATCTCTGCATCCTTCAAGCCTAAATTCTAATACCCTTGAATTTCTTACACATAATCCATCATCGGTTTTCCACAATGGCCAACTCTTAACCAAATCGCCATCGACTAAGAATTTATTTTCTATTTCTGTAGGCTTCATTAATCCTGGCAGACTAGCAGAAATTCTTACTGCTAATGCAACCTCAAAATCAGGCGTATTGTTTTTAGAAAATACAAAAGGTAAATTACTACTTAAATCACTTGTTAAAATGTATAAATCTTTTTTCAGATCCGAAAAGTTTACAGGCGCATTTTCACCTTTTACGTATTCTTCACCGTAATATTTTTTTTCAATTAATTCACGCAACCAATTAAGAAAGACTTCTCCTTTACTAAAAGCAAAATCAGAACCTAATTGAAAACTAATGTCTTTGAACATATTAAAATTAAAAGACATGAAAACTTCTTTCATCTCTTCACAAGTAAAATCGCAAGAATACAAAGCAGCAAATACAGCGCCAACAGAAGAACCGGCGATCGTATCAATTTCTAATCCAAGTTCACGAATAGCTTTGATAACTCCAACATAAGAGATTCCTCTTACTGCGCCACCACCTAATATACATGTATATTTTAATGAGTTGTTCATATTTGTTCCTTTGTAAAAAAGGCCCTCTTTTGAAGAGAGCCTTAATTTTAATAAGTTATACTTGAGATGCCTCTTCTTCAGATACACCTTTTATTGTGAGGTTAACTCTGCCTTTTTCATCGACTTTGATAACCTTAACTACAACTTCTTGACCTACTGACAGTCTGCTTTCGATAGTTTCAATTCTTTCTTGGCAAACTTGAGAAATATGCACCATACCATCTTTACCAGGTGATAATTCAACAAACGCACCGATAGGAATAATTCTAACTACTTTACCTTTGCAAATCATTCCTTCTTGAGGTCTGAATGTCATTTGGTTGATCATTCTTGTCGCAATAGCTGCACCTTCTTGATCATTTGAAGTAATTGTAACTACACCAGTGTCTTGAATATCTATTTCAGCGCCAGAGCATTCAATGATATTTCTTATATTTTTACCGCCAGGTCCGATAACTGCACCGATATCTTCAGTTGGAATTGTCAATGTAGTTATGCTTGGAGCATATTTAGACAATTCAGTTCTTGGAGCAGATATAGCTTCTTTCATTTTTGAAAGGATATGTAAGCGTCCTTCTTTAGCTTGAGACAATGCTCTTCTCAAAGTTTCATTAGAAATGCCTTTTATTTTCATATCCATTTGTAATGCAGTGATAGCATTTTCATCACCTGTAACTTTAAAGTCCATATCACCCAAGAAATCTTCAATTCCTTGAATATCAGTAAGAACAACATCTTTGTCGCCTTCTTTGATAAGACCCATTGCAACTCCACCAATCATAGATTTAACAGGAACACCTGCATCCATAAGTGCCATAGAGCTTCCACAAGTAGATGCCATTGAAGTTGAGCCGTTTGATTCTAATACGTCAGATGTAACTCTTATTACATAACCGAAATCAGCTTCACTAGGTAGAGCAGGGATATTAGCTCTTTCAGCTAAATTTCCGTGTCCAACTTCTCTTCTTCCTGGACCTCTCATTGGTTTTACTTCACCAACTGAGAACCCTGGGAATAAATATTTATGCATATATTTTTTTGTTGTTAATGGGTCAACACCATCAAGGTCTTGAGCCATACCAGGACCTGCTAATGTTGCAACTGAAAGAACTTGAGTTTGTCCTCTTGTAAATACAGCTGAACCGTGAGCTCTTGGTACAACACCAGTTTCACACCAGATTGGTCTAACTTCTTCTGATTTTCTTCCGTCAGCTCTTACACCTTCGTTAACAATCATAGCTCTCATAACTTTTTTCTCAAGATTTTTGAATTCTTCAGAAACAAAGTCTATACCAGTTTCTTGCATCATTTTTTTGATAGGATGCTCATCATCAAGGTTGACGAAGCATTCTTTTACTTTTGTTTTTGCTTCATCAAGTTTTTGCTTTCTAGCTTCTCTATCAAAGTTATGATAAGCTTCTGAAACTGAATCATAAGCCATATCTTTAATTATATTGAAGATTTCAGTTGAATCGTGTGGATTAACAAATTCTTGTTTTTGAATTCCACATTCGTTAGCAAATTCTATTTGAGCTTGAACTTGTTTAGCGATTTCGCCTTGAGCAAATTCAACAGCTTCCATAATTTCATCTTCTGAAACGAACTTACATCCAGCTTCAACCATAATAACTGAATCTGCAGTACCAGCTACAACAATATCAAGATTTGAGCTGTCTGCTTCTTTGTGAGTTGGGTTAGCAATCAACTTGCCATCTACTTTACTAACTCTAACTGCACCGATTGGACCTTCAAAAGGAGCATCTGTCAGCATTAAAGCAGCTGAAGCACCTAATACAGCTAATGTATCAGGTTGGTTTTCCATATCAAAACTCATTAATTGAGCAACGATTTGAACGTCATTTCTATATCCTTTAGGGAACAATGGTCTTATTGGTCTATCAATTAATCTTGAAGTAAGGATCGCTTTTTCAGATGCTCTACCTTCACTTCTATTATATCCACCGGGAATTCTTCCTACTGCAGACATTCTTTCTTCATAATCTATTAATAGCGGGAAAAAGTCTATTCCGACTCTTGGTGCAGAACTAATTACGGCGTGAACTAAAAGCATAGTTTCGCCACAAGTTACAACAACAGATGCGTTAGCTTGTTTCGCATATTTTCCTGTTTCAATAGTTACCAGCTTATCTCCAACTATAAGCTCTTTTCTTTTTACATCGATCATGTGTTTTTTCTTCTTTCTTTTCTTTTGTTTTACACTTCTGATTACAGGATAAGTATACCTCAAAAATGCAAATATAAAAAGTATTTAAAGATTTTTAATAAAAAATCAGAAGAACTAATTGACCTTAACTTTTAACAAATAGTTTCCATAAATGGAATATTCTTTTATTAAATATTTATTGTTTGTAGACCAATTTTTAGTTGAAGTATACCTTACAAATTTTTGCGGATGGTGAGTTATTAGTATCCAGTAAGTTCCTGATTTTAGGTTATTAAGCGATTCTGTATATTTTTCAGGATTATCTTCTTCTTTAGACACAACAAAATATCTATCTTTTGAAAAATGAAAATAATTCTCGTTGTAATAGAAAAAAGGAACATCTGAACCGTGAATAACAGCTATTGTTTCACCTTGTTTTATATTGTCCTGAATTATCTTCATCAAAGGCATTGTTTCTTCAAGATAATAATTTTTAGGCAGCAAAATATCTCTAAAATAAGTTTTAAAATAACCTGCATTATAGAAGAAAATCAAAAATGCTGCTGAAATCATGATAGAGGAAACTTTGTGTCTGTTAAAATCAATCAAGTCTATCGGTTTAGCAGCAGAAATGATAAAGACTGGGCACAAGAATAAAATGAGCCTTTCATAAAAAGGATACACCCAAAAGAAATGTAGTATTGTCATAAATAAAATTGGTAAAATTAGCAATACAGCCTTATATTTAGATTCTTTGAATACCAAAACCAATCCCAGTAAGACTAATACACACAAGAAGATCATATCTATCTCTTGAGTGAAGAAAAATCTTAAGTTTCTATCTATTAATCCCAAAAAACTTGATAAAGAAGCAGTGTTGTCTGTAAAAAACGGTTCCCAAATCTTATTCATAATTGAGTTTACATAATTAGGTTTCAAAATTAAAAAATAGTTGGCGATTACAGATAAAACTTGAGAAAAAGCAAAAATAATGAACTTCTTCAGGTTTGATTTAAACGTATTAAAAAATAAAATAGTTAAAAAACAAAAAAATGTAAAAATCGAAGCAAAAGAAAACCAGGGTAAAATAGCAAATGCTAATCCGATTAATAAAGCTTTTTTCTCTGTTAGTTTAAGAAAATCAACTTTTAAATAAAAGAGCAAACTTACTAGTGCAAGCAAAACATCAGTTGTATATGGTTTAAACTCTTTTGTTAAAAATATAACCATAAAATTGAGCCCAAACAATGTAAGCGCTACTATTTTAGAAATTTTTGATTTTAAATATACATTTAAAACTTGATAAAAAACAAAAAGAGAGAGAATACTCGATAATAATGGAATTATTCTAAAAGAATAATCATGAACACCGAAAATACTCACAACAAGCTTGATCAAACACATAAACAATGGAGGTGAAGCTTGAGCGTAATCTAATCTTTGAAAAAACTGAAGGTATCCTTTTTCTGTAATATTGATAGCTAAAGCCGCTTCATCAAACCACAATGAAGGATTATAGCAAAACACAAAAATCCTATAAAAAATAGAAACTGCAAAAATTACAGCAATAGTCACTGTGTAAATATTCATATTTTCTTTGATTGAATTACAAAATTTATTCACTTTAATACCCGATTATTTGAGAGAATTATAACATATGGTACAAAAAAGTTAACCTGTATCGACAATGGATTTGCCCAATAATTCTGATTGTTGTAAGATTATTCTAATGCAAGGACAAGTATATAAGATACATTCAGACTTCTATTATGTAAATACAAAAGACTGTATTTACGAGTGTAAACTACGTGATATTTTAAAAAAAAGAAAACTGGAAATCTTCGTAGGTGACTTTGTTGAACTTGATCAAATAAATGATAACTCTAAACAAGCTTTTATAAACAAGCTTTTACCAAGAAAAAATTTCATTTCAAAACCAAGAGCCGCAAATGTAACTCAAGCGATTATTGTATCTTCTGTCAAAAACCCTGACCTGGACTTTGAACAATTAAACAGATATATCGCGCATTGCGAATACCACAATGTTAAACCGATACTGTGCTTCAATAAAAATGACCTTGATAAAAACACATCAATAACTGAACAAATTAAGTCTATATACACGCAATTGGACTACGAATTACTATTCACTTCTGCGCTTACAAAAAATGGGATTGGTGAATTAGAGCATATTTTAAAAGATAATGTATCAATATTATGCGGGGCATCAGGCGTTGGAAAGTCTTCAATTATAAACACTTTATCAGAAGGGTTAAAACTAAAAACAAAAGAAGTAAGCTCCAAACTCAAAAGAGGAACACATACAACAAGACATTGTGAAATTATTCAGATTAAAGAAAAAACAGCAGTAATTGATACACCTGGATTTTCTAACTTAAAATTCAATTTCCTTTTACCAAGTCAAATTCAAGACCTATTCCCGGAAATCAAAGAATATTCAACAGATTGCAGATACAACGACTGCCTTCATACCACAGAAAATGACTGCAGCGTTAAAGATAACCTTGATAAAATTAATAAGACAAGATATGAAAGTTACGTAAAATTTGTAACTGAAGCTATAGAATTTAAAACCAAAATAACCTACAGCGGAACAAAAACTGAAACTAAAACAAAATTAAATAAAAATACTATTATGACAAAAATCTCGTCAAAAAAAAGAAACACAGCAAGAAAAACCAACAAACAAGAAATCGACAAGACTATTAATGAGGCAAAAAATGAATAATCAAAAAACTCCAACATACAACGAATTCATCGAAATAGTTGAAAAACACCTAAACCAATACATTCCTGTTAAATATCCTCAAAGCATATATGAATCAATGAGATACTCAGTTTTAGCAGGTGGCAAAAGGTTAAGACCGATTATGACACTAGAAATCGCAAGAATGGTCTCTGGAAGTTATGAAGCAGCGCTGCCGACAGCTTGTGCCGTTGAAATGCTACACACTCAAAGCTTAATCCACGATGATTTACCTTGCATGGACAATGATGATTATAGAAGAGGAAAATTAACAAACCACAAAGTATATGGAGAAGCCATTGCTACTCTTGCAGGTGATGCCTTATTGAGTTTTGCACCAAAACTTATAGTTGATAAAACACCAAAAGAAATACCAAGCGATGATGTATTAAAAATATTAAATGAATTCTTTATCGCAGCTGGAGTAGACGGAATTATCTCAGGACAAGTCGTTGACATAGAATCAGAAAAGAAAAAAATTGATGATAAAACACTAGATTACATTCATGAATATAAAACTGCCAAGCTGTTTACTTTTGCCGTAAGAGCCGGAGCTATCATCGCAAAAGCCAATGAAAAACAACTTGAAGATTTAACAGAATTTTCGCGCCTATTTGGTCATGCTTTCCAAATATGTGATGACATACTTGATGAAATCTCAACGCTTGAAGAATTAGGAAAAACTCCAGGCAAAGATAATGCCGTTGAAAAAGCGACCTACACCAGAATGTACGGATTAGAAAAAGCAAAAGAACAAGTTATCTATCTTTGCAAACAGGCATGTGATATACTTGATAAGAATAATTTTAAGTCGTCAATCATAGAAGACATTACAAACAACATAATTGAAAGGATTAATTAATGACAAACTACCCGAGCTTAGAGATATTAGCTACAGGAATAGGCGCGGCGATTATTGCACAAATATTAAAATTTTTAGGCTACCTTGTAACTCATAAAAAAATTGATTTTAAATTGCTATTAACAACCGGAGGAATGCCTAGCTCACACTCAGCTGGTGTAATAGGACTTTCCACGATGGTCGGATTTATGAAAGGTTTCAGTTCAGTAGAATTTGCAATCGCTATCGGGTATTCATTAGTGGTAATGTATGATGCGGCTGGATTAAGAAGATCAGCAGGCAAAATGGCTGCTTCTTTAAATAAAATGATGGATGATTTCTATGAACACAGACAAACTCATCCTGCTGAAAGGCTAAAAGAATTACTTGGACACACACCTATAGAAGTATTCTTTGGCGCGATTTTAGGCGTTATAATAGCTTATCTTAACTATCATTATATATTTTAAATCTTATGGAAAATTTTAAGTTACTCAACAATGTAGAAGATCCGATTGTAGTAGTTGACAACAAAAATCAACTAATTTTTCAAAACATTGCAAGCAGTAAACTTTTTGGAAATTTTGCAAATTTAAATAGAATAAAAAAATATTTCAACTTTGACATCTGTGTACTAAATCCTGAAGACATATCTCAGATAACACCTTTAGATTTGGCACTTGAATCAAAAGAAAATTTTTACACTTACTCATCCTACCAAAAAGGCAAGGATGAGTATTATTATTTCAACATCACAACTATAGTCAGAAAAACATATAAAGTAGTAATCTTTAAAGATGTTACTAATAATTCAAAATACCAGAAACTAACAAACGAATACGACAAACTAAACACGAAGTATTCATTGTTATTAAAAGAGCACAAAAAATTCAATCAACTAAGAGAAAAAGCTCAAAACCAAGCAATTAAAATGGCTTTGTTAAACAGAATTTCCTCTATGATTAAAGAATACAAAGACATTTCTGCCATTGTAAAATCCACATTAGAAGAAATACACACACTTCTTGGTTCTGCAAAAACTTATTACGCAACAAAGTCAGGAAATCAATTTAAAATAGAAGAAATTTTTCCTGAAAAATACAAAATAAAAGGCACTGAAAAGTTTACTTTCGAAGAAGACACAATAAAAGATATAAAAAACAAGAAAATATCTATGTCTACTTGCATAAAAGAGCATCAAAATTCAAATGGTACATTGAGCAAAAACACCAGAAGGATTGTGATTCCTGTTTATAACAAAAATAAATTAATAGGTATTATAGTTACATTTACAGCTCAAAAAAATATTCTTGAAGATAATATTGAAATACTTGAATCTGTTGCTACACAACTTGCAATCTCTATTGTTCAAGCATCATTATTTGAACAGATAAACAAAAAAAATATCAAATTACAAAAAACACTAAATGACTTAAAAGAGACTCAAATACAACTTATAAACTCTGAAAAAATGGCATCAGTAGGTCAACTCGTAGCAGGTGTAGCACACGAGATCAATACTCCTATCGCCTCGATAAATTCTAATAACTCACTTATTAAAAAAATATTTGATAAAAATAAAATATTAACCGAAAGTCTGATTGAAACAGTTAAAGAATTAAACTCAATAGATCAAGAAGCGATAAAGAGAATTTCAAACATAGTAAAATCGCTCAAGAAGTTTGTAAGACTTGATGAAGCAGAGCTTCAAGAAGCAGACATCAATAATGAATTAGACTTGACGCTTCAATTAATCTCTCACGAAACAAAAAACAAAATCACGGTCATAAAAAATTATTCTCAAATTCCGAAAATAAAATGCTACGTAAATATGCTCAACCAAGTATTTATGAACATATTGATTAACGCATGCCAGAGCATAACCGAAAAAAACAGAACAGGCGAAATAACAATCTCTACAGAATTCAAAAACGATGCACTTTTTGTTTCGATAAAAGATAACGGGCCTGGTATGAGCAAAAAAGTTTTATCAAAAATATTTACACCCGGATTTACAACAAAGCGTGCCGGACTAGGTACAGGACTAGGTCTAGCAATTTCAAAAGAAATAATACAACGACACAAAGGCTCAATAAATGTAAACTCAACAGAAAACGAAGGCACTGAGTTTATAATTAAAATCCCTTCAAAAATAGATTAATCCCAGCCGTTTTTATATTATAATCATTTTGAAGAGGTAAATTATGAGTATAAAAGCACAAAAAGGCACAAAAGATATTCTTCCATCTGAAATCGATATTTGGCACAAGATTGAAGAAACAGCAAAAGAACTATTCACAAAAGCAAATTTTAAAGAGATCAGAACACCTATTTTTGAGGCAACTGAGCTGTTTGAACGTGGAGTCGGTGACACTACTGACATTGTAAATAAAGAAATGTACACTTTCACAAAAAGTGATCGTTCGCTTACACTAAGGCCTGAAAACACAGCAGGTGTAGTAAGAGCATATATGGAGCACGGAATGCACCGTGAAAGTCCGCCTGTAAAACTATGGTACAAAGGTCCAATGTTCAGATACGAACGTCCGCAAGCAGGAAGACAAAGACAATTCCACCAAATAGGTATTGAAATGTTTGGGGTACAAGATGCTTCAGCAGATGCAGAATGTATTTATCTTGCTACGAAATTCTTAAACAATTTAGGATTAAATGATCTTGTAGTAGAAATAAATTCACTTGGATGTGGTGTTTGCAGAACCGAATATAAAGACAGACTAAAAGCAAATTTATCAACATACATCGATGAAATGTGTGACGATTGCAGATCTCGCTACGAAAAAAACCCGCTTAGGATTTTAGACTGCAAAAACGAAAAATGTATCAATCTAATGAAAGAACATAAAATTCACGAGGAAGTTGCAAATATCAATCTATGTGATGAATGCGCGCCTCACTATTCTGAATTAAAAACCCACTTACAAACCTTAAAAGTTAACTATTTAGAAAACAATTTCTTAGTTAGAGGATTAGACTACTATACAAAAACTGTATTTGAAATCAAATCTAATAACTTAGGTTCACAAAACGCGGTTTGTGGGGGTGGAAGATATGACGGACTGGTTGAAACACTAGGTGGCCCTCATACTCCCGGAATCGGTTGGGCAATGGGTGTTGAAAGACTCAATGCGCTTATCGGCAAAGTTGAACCAGAAAAAATGGATTACTTTGTTGTTTCAAACAATATAACTGAAGCTTTGAAATTAGTTCAAGAATTAAGAGAAAAAGGATATGTAGCTGATCTTGATTATTCAAAAAGAAAATTTGCAAAACAGCTTGAAAAAGCCTCTAAGGTCGCTAAAAATGCAATCATTCTTGGAGAAGATGAGCTTACGTCTAACTCGTTAACGATTAAAAACCTATCTACTTCTGAACAAATAAAAGTTGAAAGAAGTAATTTTTAAACTAAGACTAGAATAAAAGTATAAAAAAAGGCTCTATCAAGAGCCTTTTTTATGAAACATCTAATATAATTCGTTATATTACCTCAAATTTATCTTTAGATGAATTTTCCTGTTCGATCTTATTTAATTCTTCATCTATCTCATTATAACGTTCACCTTTTGACACCATTTTATTATCAGTCGCATCTAATACTTTTTTCAACTGTAAATATTGGTTATATTCATCTTTAGTAAATGATAATTTTTCTTTCTGAGTAACATACGTATTTATAGATCTAGTCCAATTAATAGTTGAAAAATCTGGAGATGTGTCATCTTTAGTCAATTCAGACACAGCATTTTTTATATCTTTATCCGACTCATTTTTAAAAGGATAATAATTAGAATAACAATCCCTCCAATCAACCATAAAAGCATTATCAGATCCACCTGAAATGGTTGAATAAACTAACCCATTGAATGAAACTTTTGAATTTTGAATTGAAATCGATTGTAATTTTGAACTTAATGATACATTAATTGGATTAACTCTCATAT
>JAEZOG010000039.1 GCA_023414155.1 Cyanobacteria bacterium OH_CFB_184
CTCTTACGTATTGTTTATAGACCTTTTTTTCTAAAAATTTTATATAAACAACTCCTGAGAGCAAAGATAAAACTATAGCTACAAGTGCTGCTACTATTGCTAGAATCATTTGTTTTTCAACTCCTCAATTATCTCTTCAAACTTCATTGATCTAGATGCTTTGAGCAAAATAGTCGTGTCGGGTTTGATTTTTTTCATAATATATTTTGCTGCATCTTTATTTGTTTCAAAATTTTTGTACTTTTCATTTTTTGGTTTAATTTTTCTCGCCAACTTGCCAACGGTTATAAGAAAATCAAAATCATAATCATCTAAAAACTCGCCTATTTCAGCGTGATATTTTTTTTCATCTTTTCCAAGTTCACCCATATCTCCAAGAACAATAACTTTAGAACTTGTATACAAGCTTAAAAAAGTCTTAAGTGCAGCTTTTACTGAATCAGGATTGGCGTTATAACTATCATTAATGATTTTATATCCGGCAACTTCTTCAACTTCCCAGCGTTTTTCTATAGGTCTGAATTTTTCCAATCCTTGCGCAATAATTTCTGAAGGCATGCCCAGCCTAATCCCTGCTTCAATAACAGCTAACGCATTTTGGATATTATGTTCACCTTCTAAATTCAATTTATATTCTTGGTTTTTGTACTCAAATAAACTGCCTGTAGGAGTCAATTCGAGTATCTTTAAGTTTTCATCCTCCAAGCCAAAATATATTGATTTGCCTGAATAATTGTTTATTTTTTTAATAAGCGGGTCATCTAAAGCAATAAAGCATCCTTCAGGATGAAGGTATTTTGATATTTCACATTTAGCTATAGCAATATTTTTAATCGAACCTAACCTGCCGATATGAGCTGGTCCTACGTTTGCAACAATTGCAACATCAGGTTCAGCATATTTTGACAAAAGCTCAATTTCACCTAAGCCGCGCATACCCATTTCAACAATCAAAACCTGAGTGTCTTCAGGCATCGAAGTTAATGTTTGGCATAATCCGACTTCATTATTGTGGTTCAAGATCGATTTATGTGTCTTAAACATTTCAAGAGAAACATTGTATAGCATTTCTTTTGTTGTTGTTTTACCGCTGCTGCCTGTTATAGCTATTGTTACAGGATTGATTTTTCTTTTTATAAATCTTGCGATTTCTAAATAAGCTTCTTTTGTGTCAGGAACAACGAAGATAAAATCTGAGTCTTCAAAAATCAAATCAGGATTTTCGGTAAAATAACCGCAAGATCCCAGTTTCAAAGCACTTTCTATAAAAATATGCCCATCAAACTTTTCACCTTTTAATGGCAAATAAAATTGATTTTCCAAAATATTCCTAGAATCTGTAGTTATAGAATAAGCCGTAGAACTATGTTTAGCCCTCACTACCTTAGCTTTTGTTGCCATAACTATTTCTTCAATGGTCAGATTCATATTTGCCTCAACTATTATATTGATTTTAGCACAAAAGGTATTATTGATTAATTTTATTAACTAATGTTGAAATATCGTTAGAAAGTATATTATTAACTGCCAAATCTTCTTTTACTTTTTCGTACGAATACAAAATTGTAGTGTGCTTTTTACCAAAAGCTTCTCCAATAGCGGGGAAACTGTCTTGAGTAGTTTCTCTAACAAGGTAAATAGCTACCTGTCTTGCATTTGCAATTTTTGAAGATCTGCAACTGCCTTTTATTTCTTCTGATGGGACGTTGTAAAACTCTGCAACTACATCTATGATTGCATCCATAGTAATATTTTTACTGCTTTCAGAATAATTTATTATCTTTTTGACATTTTCAATATTAATCGGAACTTCATTTATGCTAGAATACGCACTGACTCTGTTAAACGCGCCTTCTAACTCTCTTATATTGTTTTTATAAACAACAGCCAAAAACTCAATTACATCAATTGGCATAGGAGTATTATTATCAGTAGCAAGTTTATTCAAAATAGCCATTCTGGTTTCTAAATCAGGAACTTGCATATCAGCAATCAAACCCATTTGGAAACGACTTCTTAACCTGTCAGATAATAACGGCAGATTTTCAGGAGGCCTATCACTGGTAAGTACTATTTGCTTTCCTGAATTGTGAAGTGCTTCAAAAGTATTGAATATTTCAATTTGAGTTCTTTCCTTACTTTCAATAAACTGAATATCATCGATCAAAAGTACATCTACATTTCTGTATTTTTCTCTGAATTTATTCATCTTATTGCTTTTATCTAACCCTTTAAACAATGAGTTGACCAGATCATTAACAAATTCTTCTGTTTTTACATATTTGACCTTAAGTTCAGGATTATTATACAAAATATAATGTCCAATAGCTTGCATAACGTGTGTTTTACCAAGACCTGACCCGCCATATATAAATAATGGATTGTATTTTTTACCAGGTTCTTTAGCAACAGTAAGAGATGCACCGTAAGCAAATTTATTGTTTGCACCAACTACAAAATTCTCAAATTTATATTTTAAATTTAAATTATAAGATGACTGCATCTGCATCAAAGAATCGTATTTAGTAGGCTTTAGCTTGCTTTCAATATTTGCTATCAAATCTTCTTTTTTAGTCTTTTGACTTTTTTTCTTAAGTTTTTTAGACAAATCTTCATCATAAATAACCCTAAACTCAATTTCTTTACCAATAACTGAAGCTAATGCTTTTGTTATTTCGCTATGATGATTTTTAGAAATAACTTGAACAGCTAACGACTGACCGCACAATACGCTAAACTGGCTTCCGTCGTAATCATGAGGCACCAAAGGACGAATCCACGGCTCAAAAGTTGAAGCCGATATTTTGTCTTCAAGTATATTAAGGACGCTGTCCCAAATTTGTATGATGTCTTCCGATTCCTTCAATGTTTGATTTACCAATTTATTGACCAGTAATTATTAGCCCTCAGGCTTTAAATCGCTGAGAGCAATATACGCCCTCAGCTCTTTTCAAGTCTTATTTAACAGGTTTTGTTATTACTTTTAAATGTAATTCGCGAAGCTGTTGTTCTGATGCGTATGTTGGAGCTTCTGTCATTAAACATTTTGCAGAAGAGTTTTTTGGGAAAGCAATAACTTCTCTTATTGAATCCATCTTCGCCAACAACGCTACAAGCCTGTCTAAACCTATTGCCAATCCGGCATGTGGAGGTGTTCCGTATTTAAAAGCATTTAACATAAATGCAAATTTTTGTTTGATATCTTCTTCAGTTAATCCTAAAGCTTTGAAGACTCTCTGCTGAACTTCACTTGAGTGGATTCTAACACTTCCTCCTCCAAGCTCGTTTCCGTTGTAAACAATATCATACGCAATCGAACGGCAATTAGCTGGATCTAACTCCAATTTGTCGATATCTTCCGCGTTTGGCATAGTAAACGGATGGTGGACGGAAACATATCTATCATCTTCTTCAGAATACTCAAACATAGGGAAATCAACTACCCATAATAAGTCATGAGCATTTTTGTCGATCATCTCTAATTTGTTTCCGAAGTATAATCTGAATCTTCCTAACACATCGAATACTACTCTTGGTTTATCAGCAACAAAGAATACAACATCGCCTGCTTGAGCGCCTGCTCTTATTCTTAGTTTTTCAGCTTGTTCATCAGACATAAATTTTAATACCGGCGATTTAGCTGTACCATCTTCTAAGTACATAATATTAGCTAATCCTTTAGCGCCAAATGAAACGGCAAGATTTCTTAAATCATCCATTTCTTTTCTTGAATAATTAGCGATGCCAGGAATTTTTATTGCTCTAACGATACCGCCACCGACAATAACTTCTTTTACAGCATCAAAGCAAGATTCCATAATAATATCAGTGATGTCAAACAACTCAAGATCAAATCTTGTATCAGGTCTATCACTGCCATATCTTTCCATTGATTCTTTATAAGTTAGAACCTTAAACGGAGGCTTAACATCAACACCTGCTTCTTTAAATGCAGCAACTATAAGACCTTCAACCATTTCGATAATATCTTGCTGTTCAACAAAAGACATTTCCATATCGATTTGGGTAAATTCAGGCTGTCTATCAGATCTTAAATCTTCATCCCTAAAGCATTTCGCGATTTGATAATATCTTTCCATGCCAGCAACCATCAACAACTGCTTGAAGATTTGCGGTGATTGAGGTAGAGCGAAGAATTTACCTTCGTGAACTCTGCTTGGAACAAGGTAATCTCTTGCGCCTTCAGGAGTCGTGTTTATTAAAATAGGAGTTTCAACTTCAACAAAATCAAGACCGTTAAGATAATTTCTAACAGCAGTAACTATTTTGTGTCTTAAAACAATATTATTTTGAGTTTGCTCTCTTCTTAAATCAAGGTATCTGTACTTAAGTCTGAGATCTTCATTTACATCATCGCTGTCTAATGGGAACGGAAGAGTAACAGCATCAGATAAAATTTCTAAATTTTCAGGATAAAGCTCAACTTCACCTGTTGGAAGTTTTGGGTTATAAGTTTCAGCAGGTCTTTCAGTAACCACGCCTGAAGCTTTGATAACAGATTCATTTTTCAAATGTTGTACATTATTGTACACCTGTGGATTTTTATTAGGATCAGCAACAAGCTGAAAAACTCCTGAGCGATCTCTTAATTCAATAAAGATGATTCCGCCCAAATCTCTAACTGTTGAAACCCAACCTGCAACACTGACTTGCTGGCCTATGCTGCTTTTTGTAATTTCGCCACAACCATTTGTTTTCATTGACGTTTTTGTTATCATTTTTTGTTCCCACTTTTCACTAGTTATGTTATTTAATTTATCTCAAACAAAGCATTTTTTCAAAATTTTATGACCAAAATTTTTCCAAAACCACAAAAGACTAAACTTTTGGCTTTTATATTTTTTTCTTTTTAATCCTGACGCCTTCGACCTCATGAACATTTTCGATTGCTATAAAGGCAGTAGGGTCAACTTCTTTGGCTATATTTTTTAACTTGATTACTTCTAATCTTGAAATAACGCAGTATACAATTCTTTTTTTTGCGCCTGAATATCCGCCTTCTGCATCTATATATGTGACACTAACGCCCATATTATCTATTATGCTCTGGCCGATTTGTTCAGAAAAATCTGTCACAATCATAACCGATTTTGACTCGTTTAAACCTTCAATGACAATATCTATCACTTTGTATGCAATGAAATAAGTCAAAATTGAATACATAGCTTGACGCCAGCCGTATAAGAAACCTGCTGTCAAAAAGATAAACACATTGAAAAACATAATGATTTCGCCGACTGAAAATCCAAGCTTCTTTGCCATACCAATAGAAACAATCTCGGTACCATCAAGCGATCCGCCATTTCTAAGGACTAAGCCGACTCCAAAACCCAGGATTACTCCCCCAAAAATACTTGCCAAGGTCAAATCATTTGTAACCTGATTTCCATAAAATACCGTAACAAATATTGCAAGAACAACTACTGCATATAGAGTCGAAAATACAAATGATTTTCCGAATTTCTTCATTGCAAGAAGTACAAAAGGAAGATTTAAAAATAAGATAAATAGTCCCAGTGGTTGAGAAGTCAGTGTATTACACATAATCGAGATCCCTACAATTCCGCCGTCAATAATTCTATTTGGAACTAAAAAACCTTCTAAACTAAAAGCGGCTACTGCAGACCCTAAAGTCAAAAATATTATGCGGTTTATCAACCCTCTCATCAGGTACCTCTCTAAATCTTAAAAATATTATACGATAAATCACACCATACTAAAAGTATTAATTGATATTTTATAAAATCTTCTCTATTATTAAATAATGAAATACCAAAAGATTGAAGAAATAAAAAACATTCCTTACAAAATTGTTTCTCTTGGACACAATTGTTTCCCCAGAACGGTTCTAACAAGATGGGGAGTAAAGCCATGCAAAGATAAAGGCGAACTGTCTATGCCTTTTGACTTAGCGACTTATGAAACTTTTGAAATCACAAAGCAAATAAAAGAAGACTTTAAAACTTTTTTTGAAAATATTGAATACAAAAAACCAAAATATTTTTTCAGCAAAAATCAATACTGGATTAAAGCCCCTGATTGTATTGAATTTGTTCACGAAAAAAATATCGGACAAAATGACAAAAATAGGTTAATTCAAACTTATGAAAAAAGAATAGAAAATTTTAGACAAGTTTTAAAAAATGATACTCCGATACTATTTGTACAATTACTTGGAGATTGTGACGATACAAAAAA
>JAEZOG010000049.1 GCA_023414155.1 Cyanobacteria bacterium OH_CFB_184
GTGCTAAAGATTTACCGGATTTGATTAATCAAAAGATTGAAAAAAGGATCAAAGATGTTGACCTGCCTTCATCTGAAGGTTTGAAACAGCTTTATAACCTTGAAATTATTTGTGATGACAAGATAAACTTCCCTAATAATACTTTCGCAGGTGATGCGTTGTTAGACAAAGACCTTAATTTTGTTGCCAACAGAGGAAGTTGGATGGACATACCACTAGAAACTCTTAAATCCTTATAATTCTAGCGGTAATTGGCTTTATCCATTCGTAAAGCTATAAGTCTCTACGAAGATGAATGTAAAAGGCAAAAGAGGAAATCTGTCTTTACATAATGACTGTTTTTTCTTGCAAAAAGCCGTTATAAAAAGTAAAATATTATAAACAATTTTTGTTTTGTAAAAGGAATGTGTGTCTGATATTAAGATAGTGGTTAGGGATGTTTAAACTGCAAAATTTTAAAATAACTTCCAAATCAATAATTACAATTAGTATATTAATTGTCTTTATAATTTTAATGTCGGTTTTTTCTTATTTTTATTTCAAAAACATCAGAAGTTCTGTGTATTCTTCTGTCAGTTTGTATTTGATTGAGATGTCAAATCAATCTTCTGGGATGATACAGAGCCGTATAGAAAAAGATTTAGGGATTTTAAAATCTATTTCTGCCCTTATTACTGCTGAAAACAGGATAAACACAAACAAAGTTCGTCCTATTTTACAAAGTGAATTAAAAAGAAACTCTTTCAAAAGGATGGGCGTAATTTTCCCTGACGGAAGCTCAATAACTAAAGATGGAAAATTCGTCAATCTTAAAGATAGAAAGTTTTTCCAAAAAGCATTGCAAGGTAATGCCAATATAAGTGATACTATTACAGATAAAATTGACGGTAAAAAAATCAACGTATACGCTGTTCCGATTTACAAAAACACAAAAGTCGTTGCGGTATTATTTGCTACAGTTAATAATGACGTTTTTAACAAATTACTTTCTATTTCTACCTTCGACGGGGCAGGTTTTTCTTATGTCGTAAAAGCAAATGGTGACGTTGTAATCCCTCCTAAACACGGCGGTCAATTCTTACATAAGAATCTTTTTACAGACAAACATTTTCTCACAGAAAAGATATCTTCTCAGATAAAAACAGACTTCAATAATAGAAAAGGTAATATGGTTTATCTTGATCTTGATGATCAAGAGTATTATTTGAGTTATTCGCCGATTAGTTATAATGATTGGTATTTGCTATCGGTAACTCCTAAGAGCCTTGTTACAAAAAACTTTGATAAGATTCTTAAAATGGCAGTTTATACAACTATTCTTATTTTGTTATTGTTTTTGGTTTTGTTTGCATATATTTCCTGGATACAAAACAGATACAGCAAAACGCTTGAAGAGATTGTATTTGTGGATGAAGTTACAGGTGGTGATACTTGGATTTACTTCAAGAAAAAAGCTACAGAATTAATATCTGACACTGACCAAAATTATGCATTTATAATCTTTGATATTGATAAATTTAAAATTATAAACGATATTTTCGGCTGGGAGCAAGGTGATAATGTTCTTAAATTTCTTGCCAGAAAATTGAAAAAATCTTTAAAAGAAGGAGAACTAGCCGCAAGAGTTACTAATGATAACTTTGCCGTGCTTTTAAAGTATGAAAAAGAGCAGGATATTGTTAAAAGGTTAGCTAAATTCCGTAAAAAAATATCAACTTATTCTATGAATCCGCAAACTCCTATAAAGCTAAACGTATCTTGCGGGGTGTATAGGATATCAGAAGAATCGGCTTTAGACTTTGATGTAATGCATAATAAGGCTAACTTTGCCAAGAATTTAATTAAAGAGATGCAGAATGTTTCATACATTTTTTACGATGATGAAATGAGAAATAAAATAGTTTGGCAAAACGAGATTGAAAGAGAAATGAACAAAGCTCTTTCTAAAAATCAGTTTAATGTGTATTTGCAGCCAAAATATTCTTTGCACAACTCTAAAATCGTTGGGGCAGAAGCTTTAGTTAGGTGGGTTCATCCTGATAAAGGCCTTATTCCTCCAAATGATTTTATCCCTTTGTTTGAAAAAAATGGCTTCATTTCAAAGCTAGATCTTTATATTTTTGAAACTGTTTGTAAAAAATTAAGAGAATGGATCGATAACGGTAATCCATTGGTGACAGTATCTGTAAACATTTCCAGAGTTAATTTCCACAATGAAAATCTCGCTGACATCTTATATAAGATTGCTTCTAAATATCAGATTCCTGTTGGATTTATTGAGATTGAAATCACAGAAACAGCAGTTTTTGAAAATATAGAGAACCTGCTTGATATCATCAAGGATTTAAGAATGTATGGTTTCCCTGTTTCTATTGACGATTTTGGCAGCGGATATTCTTCTTTAAATCTTTTGAAAGATATGGAAGTTGATGTACTTAAACTTGATAGAGAATTCTTTAATTTAAATACTGATTTTGAGCGTTCACAGAAGGTTGTATTGAGCGTTATATCAATGGCTAAGGATTTACACATAAAAACAGTTTCAGAAGGCGTAGAGACAATCGAGCACGTGGATTTCCTTAAACAAATCGGTTGTGATATAGCTCAAGGATATTATTTTGCAAAACCTATGCCTTTGGCGGACTTTGAAAAATTGATTTCACTTGAATCAGGCGGAATTTATACAAGCGTTAATTAATTAAAGTTTAATTATTCAACCCATTTAAAAGAGGACACATACGCATTGCCGTTTATGTTTCCATCGACTTTTGCCTGGAATACTCTGTAATCGTCATTTGTAAAATCAATCCCTGGTACTTTGGACAAGTCTTTTAAGAATTTAGATCTGTCAGGGTCTGATAGTGCCATTCTTGGTATTAAATTAAACACAGAGTTGATTGAAGTGTTTCCGATTGGTCCAAGTATTGTGGTTATTTTATTTGATAGTTTTCCTAACACCTTCATGTCCGCATTAGAGTTTACAAGGTCGTATTTCCCTTTTAAATAAATACTGAGGTTTTCACCTTTTGAATAGACTTCAATATTTTTTGCTACTCCGTCTTCAAGTGCGAAACTTCCGTTAATATCAGAGAAGTGCCCTGTTTTTACCGGATTTATTATGTCGATAATGCTGTTTATAGTTAACCCTGTAACTCCGCTTTTAACAATGTTGCTGGCTCTTAGTAAGTATTCTAAAGAACCTAGTTTAGGCATTTTTCCGTCTTTGATGTTGAAATATACTAATCCTGAAAGATTTCTAAGTCTTTCTTCCTGAGTTGAGCCTTTTGTTCTTATATAAAGTTGCCCGTTGGTTTTTCCGTATATTTGTCCTTTCATCCCGAAAAGAGCGTCTGACATTAAGTTCGCATCGACATTCTTTGAGAAAAGGGTCGTTTCAAGAGTTCTTGAGATAGAGTTATATTCAGCTTCTCCATTTAATGTTCCGCCTGCAACATCAAAGTTTACGTTGTTGAGCTTAAGGATGGCTTTTTTATCAAAGTTGAAGTCAGCGGTAAGGTTTTTAGCTGGAAGCGACTTAAAGTTGATGTCATTAGCCTTAAAATGCCCTTTTTCTATCAATATAGTGTTGAAATCAAAATTGGCTTGAGTAGCTTGATTGTTTTTGTTTCTGTATGACTCAATGCTCATTTTTGTAAGATTATCAATCAACTTGTCGAAATTTAATTTTTCAGACACTATTGAAATATCTTTTATTTCAACAGGTAAAACTAAGCTGTTGGCTATTTTTGAATTTATCGAAAAGTCAGAATCGAAGCTTATACCTTTTACATCAATATTAATAATATTTCTCGCTGATTCAATGCTAATATCTTTAATAACCGTGTCATATAGAGGGATGTCGATATTTTTAAAATCAATGTTACCGAATATTTTAGGGATTTTTGTGCTCGCATTTGCTTTATAAAATAATGTGCAACTAAAAGTTCCTTGTTTAAGTATCGATTTTTTAAATGCGAAGTTTAAAAATCTTGTCGGCAAGTTATTGTTTGTCTTTATCAGCATATTGTTTACTTCAAACTTGTTGTTTAGTTTTAGTAAACTTCCCTTTAGAATCGCAAAACTGACCGGATATGGTTTATTGTTTTGAGATGTGATGTATTTTATGTATTCTATTTTCTTTATGTTGATGAAGTTAGGCGAAACATGAACAGTTCCTGTAATTTCTCTTGGTTCATCTGTATCTCCAAGATTTGCGCTAAGGTATGATAGGTCTGAACCCTCGTTAAATTTAATTTTATGATCTATTGATAAATTGTTTAAATCTCCAGAAAGATCTGCAGTCATTGATATGTCGCCTTTGACTTTTACCGGGTAAGTCAATTTTGTATTTAAGTAATTTTCTACAAAATCGTTTGTGATTTTTGTAGTGACATAACCTTCAATATGTGGTTTTGCAAGGAAGTTAGATAGCGTGAAATCAGCATATAAAGGCGCATTTCCGATAGTTGCATCTATAGATTGGGCTATTATTTTATTAGATTGAAGTCTGATGTCTGCCTTATTTATCGCTATTGGGGTATTTGTCATTTTGTGATTGAATTTTAGATCATTAATTTTTACAGATCCGTTTGCGCTGTAATTGTTCAGTCTTATAT